>NZ_DASUBE010000047.1:0-84980 GCF_035763405.1 Edaphobacter sp. | reverse complement strand
AGCCGGGACGGTCATGTATTCGAAGATCTCTCTTTTATCCCAGACGTGATTGCCGGTGGTGATGACGTGGACGCCGAGATCGAAGAGGTCTTCGGCGATGGTGGGCGTGATGCCGAAGCCTCCGGCGGAGTTTTCGCCGTTGAGGATGAGCAGATCGACCGAGTTGGTCTCAAGCACGTGCGGGAGATGCTCGCGGACGATGTGGCGGCCTGCGGAGCCGAAGACGTCGCCGACAAAAAGGATGTTCACCTGATGAGTTTACATGGTGCGGCGGGTCAGGCCGCATGCCGAGCTGAGGTGGCAGGCTTGACGTGGCGTTTGCCTTCCCACTGGAGTTCGCGGACGCGCTTGCGCTTTTTCTGCGAGGCGTTCCAGAAGTCGTGGGCGTTTTGCATCTTGAACCAGATGTCGCCATCGCCGCCCTGACCGAAGGCCTGGCTGACGCGGATGGACATCTCCGGCGTGAAGCCTGCGCGCTCGTTGAGAACGCGCGACAACGCTACACGCGAGACGCCGATGTGCGCGGCGAAGTCGGTGACGGAGATGGGAACCGCATCGAGTGCTTCGCGGAGTGCGCGTCCGGGGTGGGGTGGATTGTGCATACGCATGATGGATACCTCCATATCGCTAGTGGTAATCCCTGCTTTGGAGCCGGTCTTGAAGAAGTTCTCAAGCCCTGGATGCCGGAAGTTCCTGATCACGAAAAGAGTGTATCGTGTATCGCTACAGGTATCAAGGAAGAACGGTGGCTACTCGGCGGATTCTCCGTGAGGCTGGTTTTGCTTTTCGGCCGGTTGATCGTTGGACTTCTGCTGCGGACGCATCAGCGGGAAGAGGATGACGTCGCGGATGGATTTGGCTCCGGTGAGGACCATGGTCAGGCGGTCGATGCCGATGCCTTCGCCTGCGGTGGGCGGCATGCCGTAGCCCAGGGCGCGGACGTAGTCTTCGTCGATGGCAGCCATCGCTTCGTCGTCGCCACGCTCTTTTTGTTCTACCTGCTCTACGAATCGCTCACGCTGATCGACGGGGTCGTTCAGCTCGCTGAAGGCGTTGCCCAGCTCGAAGCCTCCGATGTAGAACTCGAAGCGTTCGACCCAGTCGGGTTCGTCTGGCTTTTTCTTGGAGAGCGGCGAGACGGCTAGCGGGAAGTCGTAGATGATTGTGGGCTGGATGAGATGTTCTTCAGCGACGCTCTCGAATATCCCTGCGATAACTTTTCCTACAGGGTCTCCACCTTCAAGAGTCGCTAAGTAAAAGTTGATATCAGCGTTTATCCTGCGAAGATCCGCAGAGACACCTGCTGCGAAAGGGATGGAATTCCCTGCAAAAAATGTAGCCTCGACATATTTTTTCTGTTGAAGGAAACGCAACAAGGCCTCCGAACTATCGAAATCCTGAAGCAAAGGCTTTTTCCCAAATTCTTCCGGCCACCACTTAATTATGGCTTCGCGCATGGAGAGTTCTTGCCAATTTTCTGCGGCGAGATCGATCGGCACTCCGTTGAAGATTGTTTTTGTGGTTTCGTTGACCTGCATTGCGACGAACGGTATTAGCTCTTTGGTGAGCTTCATCAGGTCTTTGTAATTGGCGTAGGCCTGGTAGAACTCTAGCATGGTGAACTCGGGGTTGTGCCGGGTGCTGACGCCTTCGTTGCGGAAGTTGCGGTTGATCTCGTAGACGCGGTCGAGTCCGCCGACGACGAGCCGTTTCAGATACAGTTCCGGCGCGATGCGGAGGAAGAGCTTGAGGTCGAGTTCGTTGTGGTGCGTGGTGAATGGGCGCGCGGCGGCTCCGCCGGCGATGGGCTGCATCATCGGGGTTTCGACTTCGAGGTAGCCGCGCTGGTCGAAGAAGGCGCGGATGGCGCGGAGGATGGCGGCGCGTTTGACGAAGACTTCGCGGACGTCGCCGGGGCCTTCGTCTTCGGTCGCGTCAACCGCAGGTCCTTCGACTGCGCTCCCTGCGGTCGCTTCGCTCAGGATGACACCGGGTTGGCTTTGCGCTGGTTTTGCCGCGTTGCCGGTGTTCATGAAGAGATCGACATAACGCTGGCGATAGCGGAGTTCGGTGTCTTCGAGGCCGTGGTATTTGTCGGGCAGCGCGAGCATGGCTTTCGCCAGGAACGTGAGCGAGGTGGCGTGGACGGTGAGTTCGCCGGTGCGGGTGCGCATCAGGTAGCCGCGGACGCCGGTGTGGTCGCCGAGGTCGAGGAGTTTGTAGAGGGCGAAGGCGTTTTCGCCAACGTCGTCTTTGCGGACGTAGATCTGGAACCGCTGTCCTGCCTGCTGGAGCTGCGCGAAGCCCGCCTTGCCCTGGACGCGGATGGCCATGATGCGTCCGGCGATGGAGACTTCGATGGGTGTGGCGGCGAGCTCTTCGGCGGAGACGGGCGCGGCGGGCGAATCGTAGGTCTTTTTGAGGAAGGGGATCGGCGCGCCTTTGGTCTCGTCCCAGCCGGGGGCCTGCTGCTCGAAGCTGTTGGGATAGGTGGCCTGGGCGTAGTTGAGGCCGTTCTGCTGGGCGAGGGCGGCGATCTTGTTCAGCGTCTCGCGGCGCTCTTCGTAGACCTTCTTCTCGAATGCTGACTCGTACACGGGCGGTCCTTTGCGTCTGAATATGGTTGAAGTTTCAGTATAGCGGGGCTGTTTGGGGCCTCTCGCGTGGTGTAATAAATCTGCTATGGCGGATGAGGAGAAGAAGTCCGGGGCGCTGGGTGAGCTGGTGAAGGCTGAGTCGATGGTTCAGCTTGCGATTGCGCTGCCTGCCGGTTGCCTGATTGGCTGGCTGGCGGGCGCGTGGCTCGATGAGCGGTTCCACACGGGTTGGATTGCGGTTGTGGGCATCATTCTGGGTGCGGTGGCGGGGTTCGTGAAGATTTTTACGACGGCGGCGAAGTATCTGAAGAGCGATAGGGAGTAGGCATTTTGAGGGCGATGGAAGATTTCACCAACTTTACTGACGCGGACTTTCGGCGGACGATGCTGAGCGCGCTGCGTCTGCTGGGCGTGGTGACGGTGGTCGCGGTGCCGCTGGTGTGGTGGAAGATGGGGTGGGCGTCGGCGGCGTTGCTGGTGGTTGGGGCGGTCATCTCGGGGTCGGGGTTGTGGGAGTGGCTGCGGTTGATGACGGCGGTGATGGAGCGGATGGATGCGGGTGGGGTGGCGCGTCCGATGGGGATGGTGCTGGTGGGGTTTTTTCTGCGGCTGGCGCTGGCCGTCGTGCTGCTTTATGTTAGCCTTAAGCTACTGGATGGCTCGGTATATGCGCTGGCCGGCGGCCTTGCGTTGGGTGTGTTTTCGCTCACGATTGAAGGGTTGCGGCTGATGAAGGCGTGGACGGTTTAGCTGGGCTGGAGTCCGGAACTTTGAATATAGCTACTGTTTCTGCTTATTTTCCTGTATGCCAACGACGCTGTTTGCTCAGTTTCTGAATCTTCACTTCGGCGCGGTTACGACCGTGTTCCTGCACGCGCTGCACGTGCACCCGACGCATCCGGCGGCTCCGATTACCGATGCGTTTGCGATGGAGCTGCTTGCGTTCTTCGCGCTGCTTGCTTTCTTCATCGTGGTTCGGCTGACGCTGAATGTGGAGAAGCCCGCGCCGGTGCAGCACCTTGCAGAGATTACGCACGAGTTTGTGCTGGAGCAGGGCGAGTCGATCATCGGGCACGGGCACGAGCGGTTCACGGCCTACCTGACGGTGCTGGGGCTGTTCATCCTGCTGTGCAACCTGATGGGCTTGATTCCAGGGCTCGAGTCGCCGACGGCGAATGTGGTGGTGCCGCTGGGGTTTGCGGTGGTCACGTTTGTCTACTATCACTACCACGGCGTGAGAGAGAACGGCTTTGGCTACATCAAGCAGTTTCTTGGGCCGGTGTGGTGGCTGTATCCGCTGATGTTTCTGATTGAGGTGATCTCGCACCTGGCGCGTGTGCTCTCGCTGACGGTCCGGTTGTACGCGAATATCTTCGCGGGCGACCTGGTGACACTGGCGTTCTTCTCGCTGATTCCGCTTGGGGTGCCGCTGCTCTTTATGGGGCTGCACATGTTTGTCGCGGTGGTGCAGGCGTATGTGTTCTTCCTGCTCGGCGCGGTGTATCTGTCGATGGCGGTCGCGCACGAACATTAGACTTCGATTCAAGTTTGCCGCGCTGGGGCCTCCTCTTCGCGGTATGCAACAACGCCGCATAGCGTGAGGGCGCCAGCACGGTGAGCGTCAACCACCCACTGGCGGCGTATCTGATGGAGGTTGGAGTAAGACGATGCAGAAACTGCAATATCTGTTCATGTCGTTGGCCGCGCTGCTGCTTGCAACGCCGGCCTTTGCGCAGGCCACCGCAGTGGCCCATCCGGAGAACCAGTGGATTCCGCTGGCCGCCGGTCTGGGCATGGCGCTGGCTGCCGGGCTTTGCGGCCTGGGTCAGGGCAAGGCAACCGCTTCGGCAACCGAGGCGCTGGCTCGCAACCCGGGGGCGCGTCCTGGAATCTTCATCTTCCTGATTCTCGGCCTCGCGTTTATCGAGTCACTGGCTCTGTTCACGTTCGTGATCATCTTCCTGAAGGCCAAGCCTATCTAAGCTGTCCTTGGGAGTTTGCTTCATGGAAGAGCCTCCGCTGGTGCGGAGGCTTTTCTGTTTGGGGAGGGTACCCCCTCCCCCCTGTTTTTGCGCAAAGTCCTTCGAACAAAGGACTTAGGTCTGGACCTCGTTTTTGGGTTTCGGTAAGGTATTGATTCTATTGATCGCAGGGTGCGTGTTGGCTGTAAAGTCCTTCCGATAAAGGGGTTAATGGTTGGGTCTGTCTTTTGTGAGCGCCGCTTTGGGGGCCGCTGTGAGCGAAATGCGGGGATTCTTCCCCTTCGCAAGCTCAGGGTCAGAATGACGTGCCTATGGCTGGTGGGCGCGGCAATGAAGTTGGAGGCCTGGGTTTCGCCCATTCCTTCCTATTTCTATTTTAAGTCGGAGAGGGAAACTGGGCCGCCATGTTGGCGGGGGAAATATCGTGTGACGATTCATGGAGATGGGTGGGTTTTGGGTGATTGGGAGGGTTGACAGGGTTTGCTGGATGGGGCGAAAGGCGAAATGCGGGGATCTCTCCACTGCGGCGGCAAAAAGCGCCGTCTTCGGTCGAGATGACGTGTGGTGGGAGTGACGCTGGACCCCACCTTAGGCGCGATGAAACTGCGCCGAAGATTGGGCACCCGGGCGTTCTTCGGTCGAGATGACGTGGGTTGGGAGTGACGTTGGGGCCCACCTTAGGCGCGATGACGCTGCGCGGAAGATGGGGTGTCCGGGCGTTTTATTTGCTGACGTCGAATTTGAGTTCGATGTGGCAGTTGGGAGCGGCGTTGGCGCACTCCTGGCGGGCTTGTTCGATGAGGGCGGAGTGGCTGGCGAACTCGGCGAACATGACCGCTCCGCTGGGGACGATGCCGAGGGCGAGCGTTGCGGCTGCGGCCAGGCCGAGGCCGACGGCGGCGGGGGCGCTGACGGCGCGGGGGTTGTCGAGCAGCGGGGCGTCGGTGGTGCGGCGGGAGTAGATCGAGGTCAACAGGCGCAGGTAGTAGAAGCAGGCGACGCCGCTGTTGAGCAGGCCGATGACGGCGAGCCAGATGTGGCCTCCGTGGATGGCTGCGGTGAAGACGTAGAACTTGCCGAAGAAACCGCCGGTGAAGGGGATTCCGATGAGCGAGAGGAGGAAGAAGGCGAGCAGGGCGGAGAGGATGGGCCGCTTGAGTGCGAGGCCGGTGTAGTCCTCGAGTGTGCGGGCGCGCTCCTGATAGCCGGCGACCTGGGTGATGACGGCGAAGGCGCCGATGTTCATGGCGGCGTAGGCCCCGGTGTAGAAGCAGGCGGAGGCGATGCCGTCGTAGGGGAAGGCGGTGAAGGCGACGAGGAGGTATCCGGCGTGCGCGATGGAGGAGTAGGCGAGCATCCGCTTGACGTCGGTCTGCTTGAGCGCGCCGAGGTTGCCGATGGTCATCGAGAGGACGGCGAGGATCCACATGAGGATGGACCAGCGATGCTGCATGGCGGGGAAGCCGGTGAAGGTGATGCGCAGCAGGACGGCGAAGGCGGCGGCCTTGGGCGCGGTGGACATGAGTCCGACGATGGGAGCGGGCGCGCCCTGGTAGACATCGGGCGTCCAGACATGGAACGGGGCGGCTGAGACTTTGAAGCCGAGGCCGATGAGGATCATGGCCAACGCGAGGAAGGCCATGCGCGGGGTGGCCGTGGAGGCGAGGCCGTGGGCGATGGCGAAGATGTTGGTGGAGCCGGTGGCTCCGAAGGCGAGCGCGATGCCGTAGAGGAAGAAGGCCGTGGCGAAGGAGCCGAGCAGGAAGTATTTGATGGAGGCTTCGGAGCCCATGCCGCTGCCTTTGCGGAAGCCGGCGAGGATGTAGGTGGAGATGGAGGAGATTTCGAGGCCGACGAAGACCATCAGGAGCTCGACGGACGAGGTCATGAACATCATGCCGACGGCTCCGAAGAGGACGAGGGCGAAGTACTCGCCTGCGTGGGAGGCGTTGCCTTCGAAGTAGTCGAGCGAGGTGAGCAGCGTGACGAGCACGACGGCGGCGATGATGTAGTGGAAGAGGACGGAGAAGGCATCCACCTGAATGGTGCCGGAGTAGGCGTGAATGGTGCCGAAGGAGACCTGATACCAGCTTGCGAGGCCAGCGAGCACGGTGCCGGCGATGCCGATCCAGCCGAGAGGCTTGCGGCTGGCGGCGGGCTTGAGCATAGGCTCGGCCAGCATGATGATGACGGCGGTGATGGTGAGGACGAGTTCGGGCAGCAGGGCGACGAGGTTGGTCGGCATTTAGCGGGCCTCCGTTGCGGTAGGTGTGGAGGCGGTCACGGTTGGGGATGAGGTAGCGGCATCGACTGGGACGCTGGTCGGTTGCACGGTCTGGACAGTTTGCTGGGCGAGGACAGTGCCTGCGCCGTCGATGGCGCGCATCCAGAAGGGTGAGGCGACGCCCATGGCGAGCATGACCAGGGCCAGCGGCCAGAGCGTGAGATGCTCGCGCGCGTCGAGATCGACGGCGGGCATCATGGTGGACTTGTGGCCGAGGTCGCCGTAGAAGATGCGCTGGATCATCCAGAGCATGTAAGAGGCGGTGAGGATGACGCCGGTGGTGGCGAGGACGGTCCAGCCGGTGTGGTTGCGGATGGCGGACTGCATGGAGCCGGAGAGGACGAGGAATTCGCCGACGAAGCCGTTGAGCATGGGCAGGCCGACGACGGAGAGCGCGGTGATGACGTAGAACGTCACCATCCAGGGGAGCTTTTGCGCGAGGCCGCCGAGGGAGCGCATGTCGTAGGTGGTGTAACGCTCGTAGAGCACGCCGAGCAGGATGAAGAGGGCCGCGCCGCCGATGCCTTCGTTGAGCGTGGCGTAGATGCCGCCGTCGATGCCGGAGATGGTGAAGGAGAAGATGCCGAGGACGACGAGGCTGACGTGGCCGAGCGTGGCGAAGGCGGCGAGGCGCTTGAGGTCGTTTTGGACGAGGGCGATGAGGGCGCCGTAGACGACGCCGATGGCGCCGAGGGCGATGAGCAGCGGAGCGATGTGGCGGGACTGGTCGGGGAAGATGCCGAAGCTGAAGCGGAGGATGGAGTAGAGGCCGAGCTTTCCGGCGAGCACCATGACGGCGGCGGTGGGGGCCTCGAAGATGGCGTCGGAGAGCCAGCCGTGCAGCGGGAAGATGGGGACTTTGACGGCGAAGGCTCCGAGGAAGGCGAGGGAGGCGAGCCAGAGCGCGGTGGAGTTGGTGGAGATGCCGTGGGTGGCGGCGAGCTGGATGAGCGTGGGCACGTCGAAGGTGCCGGTCTGGGCGTAGACCCAGAGCATGCCGACGAGGAGGATGGCCGAGGAGATGAAGGTGTAGAGGAAGTATTTGAGCGCGGCGCGGCGGCGGTTTTCGGTGCGTCCGAAGATGGCGATGAGAACGACCATGGGGACGAGGGATAGCTCCCAGAAGCCGTAGTAGAGGAAGAGGTCGAGCGAGACGAAGACGCCGAACATGGCGACCTGGAGGAGGAGGAACTGGATGTAGAAGAGCTTGCGGCGGGTGTCGATGACGCGCCATGAGATGAGGACGCCGAGCGGGGCGAGGAAGCCGGTGAGGACGACGAGCCACATGGAGAGGCCATCGACGCCGAGATGGTAGCGGATGGCGGGCGAGGCGATCCAGCCGAGGTTCTGGTCGAACTGGAAGCTGCCGGAGGCGGCGGAGTAGTTATAGTGCGCGGGCAGGTGCAGGGTGGCGATGAAGGTGACGAGGGTGACGCCGAGCGCGCACCACTGCATGAGCTTGCCGCGGTCGGGCAGGAAGGCCAGAAGGACCGCGCCCGCGAGCGGGAGGAAGGTGATGATGGTCAGGATGGAGTGGTCTAAATTCATTGGTTTAGGTACATCGAGTGCGTGTTAGAGGGCCCAGAGGGCGCGTCCGAAGATCATGACCAGGAGAACGAGTGCTGCGCCGAGGGCGAGCCATCCGGCGTAGGAGCGAATGTTGCCCGACTGGGCGCGGTTGGCGGCGGCGCCGGTGCCGCGTGCGATGGCGGCGGCGGCCCAGCCGGAGCCGTTGACGAGGCCGGTGTCGATGAGGCCGCCGAGGATGAGGCGGGTGAACATGAGTAGCGGCGTGATGATGACGAGGCCGTAGAGCTCGTCGATGTAGAACTTGTTGAGGACGAGGCGGTAGAGGGCGGGGAATCGCTGGGCGTAGGAGGCGGCGGTGCCGGGCTTCTTGTAATAGAGCAGGAAGGCGATGTAGAAGCCGATGGCGACGACGAGGAGCGAGATGGCGGCGAGGCCGAGTTCGAGGCCGCGGCTTGCGGTGACGGCTTCGGCTGCGCCGTTGGAGAAGACGGGGTCGAGGAAGTGCTCGATTTCGTTGTGGCCGCCTTGTGCTGCGGGGACGCCGATCCATCCGCCGACGACGGAGAGGATGCCGAGGATGACGAGCGGGAAGAGCATGATCCAGGGGGATTCGTGGACGCCGTGGGCGGAGTGGTTGTCGTCGTGGTTGGCGACGAGGACGGCGTGCGTGTCGGCGTGGGTGTGGACGGCGGCTCCGTGGTTGTGGAGGTCGTTGTTTTCGGTGAAGCGCGGTTCGCCGAAGAAGGTCTTGAACCAGAGGCGGAACATGTAGAAGGCGGTCATGCCGGCGGTGATGAGGCCGACGAGCCAGAGCAGCCTGGCGATGGGGTTGTCGGAGACGAAGGCGCGGAAGAGGATCTCGTCCTTGGAGTAAAAGCCGGCGAAGGGCCAGACGCCGCAGATGGCGAAGACGGCGGCGGTCATGGTCCAGAAGGTGACGGGAATGCGCTGGCGCAGGCCGCCCATGTTGCGCATGTCCTGCTCGCCGCCGAGGGCGTGGATGACGGAGCCAGCGGCGAGGAAGAGCAGCGCCTTGAAGAAGGCGTGGGTGACGAGGTGGAAGATGCCTGCGGCGTAGGCGCCGACTCCGCAGGCGAGGAACATGTAGCCAAGCTGCGAGACGGTGGAGTAGGCGAGGACGCGCTTGATGTCGTGCTGGACCATGCCCATGGAGGCTGCGAAGATGGCTGTGACTGCTCCGATGATGGCGACGACGCCGAGGGCATAGGGCGAGCGGTCGAACAGCGTGTGGCAGCGGGCAACCATGTAGATGCCTGCCGTGACCATGGTGGCGGCGTGGATGAGCGCGGAGACCGGTGTGGGGCCTTCCATGGCGTCGGGCAGCCAGACGTAGAGGGGAATCTGCGCGGACTTGCCTGCCGCGCCTAAGACGAGCAGGAGCGCGATGGCGGTGAGGATGCCGCCATGCCAGTCGGGGTTGACCGAGATGGCGTCGAAGACGTGCGTGAAGTCGAGCGAGCCGAAGTTCTGGACGAGGAGGAACATGGCGAGCAGGAAGCCGAAGTCGCCGATGCGGTTGACGATGAATGCCTTTTTGCCTGCGTCGGCGGCGGAGTCTTTTTTGAAGTAGAAGCCGATGAGCAGGTAGGAGGCGAGGCCGACGCCCTCCCATCCGACGAAGAGCAGCAGGAAGCTCGATGCCAGCACGAGGACCGACATGAAGAACATGAAGAGGTTGAGGAAGGCGAAGAAACGCCAGTAGCCCTCTTCGTGCGCCATGTAGCCGACTGAATAGATATGGATGAGGAAGCCGACGCCGGTGACGACACCGAGCATGATGAGCGTGAGGTGATCGACGGTGAAGGCGAAGTTGACCTGGAAGCCGGTGATGGCGATCCACGGGCCGCTTGTAATGTTGATGACGCCGGGTGCGCCGGGCGCGAGCATGGTCGACCACAGCCACGCGACGATGGCGGCGGGGATTGCGGTCGAGATGAGTGCGACGGCGGAGACGAGGGCGCGCGGGAACTTGCGGCCGAGGATTCCATTGATGAGGAAGCCGGCGAAGGGAAGAAGCGGAATCAGCCAGAGATATTCAGAAGGCATAGGTCACGATTTCATCAGGTCGATCTGATCGACGTTGAGGGTCTGGCGCGTGCGGAAGATGGCGATGATGATGGCGAGACCGACGGCGGCCTCGGCTGCAGCGACGACCATCACGAAGAAGACGAAGATCTGGCCGCCGATCTGGTGCCAGGAGTGGGCGAAGGCGACGAAGGTGAGGTTGACGGCGTTGAGCATCAGCTCGATGGACATGAAGACGGTGATGACGTTGCGCTTGATGAGGAAGGCTCCGACGCCGATGGAGAAGAGCACGGCGGCGAGGATGAGATAGGCGCTGATGGAGACTTGTGCGTGCATCCTACCGCTCCTTTCTGGCGAGCACGACGGCCCCGAGGATGGCGACCAGGATGAGGACGCTGGTGACTTCAAAGGGCAGCAGCAGGCGGGTGAAGAGGACGGTGCTCAGTTCGGAGATGTTGCTGGTGACGTGGTTGAGATAGCCGCCGACGTTGACCGAGCCGAAGGTGCGGCCTTCGGTGAGGAAGACGAAGCTGAGCAGGCAGAAGATGGCGGCGGCTCCGGGGATGCCGGCGATGTAGGCGGCGCGGCTGCCGGTGGTTCGTTCTTCCTTGCCTGCGTTGAGCAGCATGATGACGAAGACGAAGAAGACCATGATGGCGCCGGAGTAGACGATGACCTGCGCGGCGGCGAGGAACTCGGCCCCGAGCGACCAGTAGAGGACGGCGAGCGAGAGCATCACGACCACCAGCGACAGGGCGCTGTTGATGGGATGACGCTGCATGAGCAGGTTGAGTGCTCCCGCTACCGCCAGCGCGCCGAAGATGATGAAGAGTGCCAGTTGCATGTTGATCTGCCAGGTCTTTCCTGAAACTTTTGAAACGCTCAATGCAGAGGTTTTGGGCCATCTGCGATTGTAAAACAGGCTCTTCGCTAAACTGCCGCGCGGCGCTGGCCGGTGCAGTTTGAGAAGAACGTACCTCCGGGGCTAAAGCCCCTCATTTCTTTCGAGCTTCTGCGGCACGGGTAAACCCGTGCCCTTAAGCAAAACGTCAAATCGAGGAGTTCTCACACAGACTCTAAAGCCCCTCGTTGCTTTCGAGCTTCTGCGGCACAGGTAAACCCGTGCCCTTAAGCAAAACAAATCAAAACTCAGATACTGCTCGCTAGCCGTGATACGCAAGCGCGAGGCTGGTGACGACGATGTTCGCCATCGCCAGCGGGAGAAGGAACTTCCAGCCGAAACCCATCAGTTGGTCATAACGGAAGCGAGGCAGCGTGCCGCGCACCCAGATGTAGAGCAGCAGAAACGCGAAGACTTTGGCGACGAACCAGAGGATGGGGAAGATGGCTTCGAGAATGGGGCCGCCGAAGTTTGCGGGCAGCAGGTGGCCGAGCGGGCTGGATGCGCCGCCGAAGAAGAGCAGCGTGGCGACGCAACTGACTGTGACCATATTGGCGTACTCGGCCATGAAGAACATCGCGAACTTCATGGAGCTGTACTCGGTGTGGTAGCCGGCAACGAGTTCGGATTCGGCCTCGGGCAGGTCGAAGGGCGCGCGGTTGGTTTCGGCGTAGGCGGCCATGAGGTAGATGAAGAAGGCCACGAACTGAAAGCCGCCGAAGAAGTTCCAACTGAGCAGGCCGTGCGCGGACTGGCTGTTGACGATGTCGCGGAGAGAGAGTGATTGTGCGCGCAGGACGACGCCGATGAGCGAGAGGCCGAGCGCGAGCTCGTAGCTGATCATCTGCGAGGTGGCGCGAAGGCTGCCGAGCAGAGAGAACTTGTTGTTGGACGACCAGCCTGAGAGCGCGATGCCGTAGACGCCGATGGAGGTGATGCCGAGGATGACCAGGAGGCCGATGTTGAGGTCGGCAACGTTGAACATCTCGACGCCCTTGATCGTCTGCATTCCGCCGAAGGGGACGACGGCGACGGAGATGAGCGAGCAGGTGAGCGCGATGATGGGCGCGAGGATGAAGAGCGGGCGCTCGGAGGCGAGCGGCATGAGGTCTTCTTTGAGGAAGAGTTTGATGCCGTCGGCGAGGGGTTGCAGCAGGCCGAATGGGCCGACGCGCGAGGGGCCCCAGCGGTTCTGCATGTGGCCGAGGACTTTGCGCTCGAGCAGCACCGTGTAGGCCACCGCCGTCAGCGTGATGACGATCACGACGACGATCTTGACGATGCTGATGAGCAGAAATGTCGAGAAGGATGGGTGGCTCATGCGTCCTTTGCTTGTGGCTCCTGGCTAATGTCCTGGGTGAAACAGTGTGCAGTGCTGCTTGTGTCAACCGGCTGTGGTTTCGATCTGCGTGAGGCCGGATGAGTACTGGCTTTGGTGCTGGTTGAGTTCTGTCAGAGCGGTGGAGTAGCGGCCGAGCGTGCCCGAGGTGAAGAGCGTGTCGTTGGCTGGGAGCACGAGGTCGCGGCGGTTGGTGATTTGAACAAGGTTGCCAGCGGCTGGTTCGAGGTGCTGGTCGTTGCCCGAGAGCAGTTGAAGGCGCAGCAGGTTGTAGCCGGGGACGAGGCGTTGAATCTCGTCGAGGATGCTGAAGGGGTCGAAGGGGCTGAGCTTGGGTTCGAGATGGTTGGCGGTGAGCCAGACGGCGTGGCGGTCGGCTTCGCCTGCCTGCGCGCCGCGTGACTGGCCCATGTCGGCGCGGACGCCTCCTTTGCCGAAGGGGACGAGTGAGTGGATGTCGGCGCCCATCTTGTCGGCGATGCGGACGATCATCTCGAAGTCGGTGCGGACGCCTGCGCGGTCGCCTGCTTTCGAGACGAGCTGGAGGTCGCCGTAGCTGTTGGTGACGGAGCCGGATTTTTCGTAGAGATTGGCGGCGGGCAGGATGACGTCGGCGAGCTGCGCAGTTTCGGTGAGGAACATCTCCTGCACGACGACGAAGGTGTTTTTGAGCGCGGCGGGATCGACGCTGTAACGCGCGATGGGGTTGGAGCCGACGACGTAAAGCGCAGCAAGCTCGCCGCGTTCGGCTGCCTCGAAGATTTGGAGTAGATCGAGGCCGGATGTGGTTGGGGCGTTGTGCTCTGCGAAGGCTCCGGGGTTGGCGACGGGTGTGTAGCCGGGGAGCAGGTCGGGGAGCAGGCCCATGTCGGCTGCGCCGCGCGAGTTGGCGTAGTCGGAGAGCAGGGCGAAGCGGCGATTGGGAAGCGTGAGGCCGAACTCGACGATGCGGCGAAGATCGTTGCCGCGCAGATCGGATCCGATCAGGACGAGGACGCTCTCCTCTGCGCGGAGCGCGGCGAGGAACTGATGGACGGCTTCAACGTCGGTGCCGGGGCGGGCGAGTAGCGGGGCCGCTGCGGAGTCGCCGGAGAGCAGGGCGGCGAGTGCGCCGTAGCTGTGGTCGGGGATGTGCAGGAAGGATTTTGCCTGACGGCGGAGTTTGATCTCGGCGGAGTTGGCGACGTAGAGGCGGGTGCGGTTGTTGCGGACGGCGGTGCGGATGTTCCATGCGGTGCCGGGAGCCTGCTCGGTGGGGTCGCCGCCGATGAGAAGGATGGCGGGTGCGGTGAGAGTGTCTCGCAGGGAGGCGGTGCGGCCGGTGTGTCCGGCGAGCGCGGCTGCGAAGGTGGCGTAGTCGGCGGTGCGGTGGTGGTCGATGTTGTTGGTGTTGAGGACCGTGCGGGCGAACTTCTGGAGCAGGTAGGCTTCCTCGTTCGTGATGCGGTTGGAGCCGATGACGCCGATGCTCTTGCCGCCGCGCGTGTCGCGGAGTTCGCGGAGCTTTGTGCCTGCGAAGGTGAAGGCCTCCTCCCAGGTGACGGGCTTGAACTCGCCGCTGGGCTGGCGGACGAGGGGCTGCGTGATGCGTTCGTTGCTGTTGGCGAAGTCGAAGGCGAAGCGGCCCTTGTTGCAGAGGAAGTCGCCGTTGATGCCGCTCTTGTCGCGGTTGTCGCCGCGGACGATCTCTGAGCCGTCGGAGGTGGAGCGGACGCCGAGGGTGGTCTTGCAGCCGTCGCCGCAGTGCGTGCAGATGGTGGAGACGTGGTTCATCTCCCAGGGGCGCGTCTTGTAGCGGTAGGCTCCGCTGGTGAGCGCGCCGACGGGGCAGACGTCGATGCACATGCCGCACTGCTCGCAGTCGAGGTGCATGAGGTGGTCGGGCGACTGGTCGGCGGGGACGTTGGCCGCGATGACGGAGGACGAGTTGCGGTTCTGGATGCCGAGCGCGAAGACGTCCATGCCTTCGCCGCACATGCGAACGCAGCGGTAGCAGAGGATGCAGCGCGGGCGGTCGAAGTAGACGGCGGGAGACCACTGCTGCTCTTCGCGGTGGTTCTTCGGCTCGGCGTAGAAGCTGTCGGCCGCGCCGTACTTGAAGGTCATGTCCTGGAGTTCGCACTCGCCGCCGGCGTCGCAGACGGGGCAGTCGAGCGGATGGTTGCCGAGCACCATCTGGAGCATGGCCTTGCGTGCCTGGACGATCTCGGGTGTCTCGCTCTGTACGACCATGCCTTCGGCGACCGTGGTGGTGCAGGCGGTCTGGAGCTTCGGCATCTTCTCGATGCGGACGAGGCACATGCGGCAGGCTGCCTGGAGCGAGAGGCCGGGGTAGTAACAGAAGGCGGGGATCTCGATGCCCGCGCTTTTGCAGGCGTCGATGAGCAGCGAGCCCGCGGGTGCGGTGATCTTTTTGCCGTCTACGGTGAGGGTTACGTCTGGCATAGGTTCCTTATGCTGCTTTGCGAGATCGCGTCGAGCGCTTTGTGGATGAGTGCTTCTTCCGCGAAGGCAGGGTGACTTCCAGCTTTTCTACGACGAAATAGTAGCCCGCGGGATATGGAGATCCTTCGTCCTCATCGTCGTATTCGACTGTCTTTGCCATGGCTTCCGGGAGCGGGTCCCCATCATCAAACATCCATTGCAGGTGCGACTCCAGGGCTTCCTTCATGTTCTTCCGCATCGTGGGCAAGGTTTTTCCGGTAGAGACGCAACCGAGCACGTCGGGGGAGTATCCCGAAAAGTTTTTCCCGGCCCATTCGTAGACAACGAGGTATTTTCTTGTCATCGTAAACCTGCCTGCTTCAGGATACTTCTGAGCGTCTTCGGATGAACTTCGTCCGATGGATGTCCTGGAATAGTCACTTTGCCCGGTTTCTCCTCATGTAAGTAGTGGCGGTGACTTCCCGTGGAGTATTGGTACTGCCAGCCATCCTTCTCGACGAGTTTGATGAGATCACGATATTTCACCTCTAATGTCCGGCTCCAACTAGCTGCTCGACGGTGATGATGGGTGTTCCGGCCTTGTGGCCTTCGATGTAGTCTTCAAACTCCTTGCGGAATTTTTTGATGAAGCCCAGCGTGGGCATGGCGGCGGCGTCGCCGAGCGGGCAGAAGGTGCGGCCCAGCATGTTTTCGGCGAGGTACTGGATGTTGTCGGCGTCTTTTTTCGAGCCGCCGCCGTTGTAGACGCGGGTCATGGTCTTCTTCAGCCAATCCGTGCCTTCGCGACAGGGGATGCACCAGCCGCAGGACTCGTGCTGGTAGAAGCTGATGACGCGGAGGGCGAACTCGACGATGGAGACGGTCTCGTCGAGCACGACGATGCCGCCGGAGCCGAGCATGGTTCCGGCCTTGCCCATCTGGTCGAAGTCGAGGCCTACGTCGATCTCTTCGGGCAGGAGCACGGGGCAGGACGAGCCGCCGGGGACGACGGCTTTGAGCTTTTTACCGTCCTTGATGCCGCCTGCGACCTCGTAGATGGCGCGCTTGAGGTTGAAGCCCATGGGCAATTCGTAGACGCCGGGCCGTTCGACGTGGCCAGAGATGCCGAAGAGGCGCGTGCCGCCGTTGCGCTCGCTGCCGAGTTTGGCGTAGGCCTCGCCGCCCATCAGGAGAATGTGCGGGGCGCTGGCGATGGTCTCGGCGTTGTTGATGACGGTGGGGCCGCCGTAGAGTCCGACGACGGCAGGGAAGGGCGGCTTGATGCGCGGGACGCCGCGCTTGCCTTCGAGCGACTCCATCAGCGCGGACTCTTCGCCGACCTCGTAGGCTCCGGCGCCGGTCTGGGTGATGATGTCGAAGTCCACGCCTTCTTTGCCGAAGATGTTCTTGCCCAGGAAGCCTTTCGCGTAGGCGTCGGCTACTGCCTTTTCGACGATCTTGAGCAGGTAGCGATACTCGCCGCGCAGATAGATGAAGCCGAGCTTCGCGCCGATGGCGAGGCCGGCGATCATGGTGCCCTCGATGACGGCGTGCGGGTCTTCGAGGAAGATGACGTGGTCTTTGCAGGTTCCGGGTTCGGACTCGTCGCCGTTGACGAGGACGTATTTGGGCTTCTCCGATTGTTTGGGCACGAAGGACCACTTCATGCCGGTGGGGAAGCCTGCTCCGCCGCGCCCGCGGAGGCCTGAGGCTTTCATGGTATTGATGATCCAGTCGGGGCCTTCGGCGATGGCTTTCTGGACGGCCTGATAGCCGTCGAGTTCGATGTACTTGTCGATGTTGGCTGCACCCTGCCCGAAGCGGCGGGAGATCACTTTGACTTCATCGGGATGGCTGACGAGGGTAGGCATTATTTTTCGTCCTTTCCCTGGCCGCTGCGGTAGGTTTCGAGGATTTCGTCTACTTTGACGACGTTGAGGTTGTCGTGGAAGTCGTAGTTGACCTGCATGGCGGGGGCCCAGCAGCAGGCGCCGATGCACTCGACCTCTTCGAGCGAGAATATGCCGTCTTTGGTGACTTCTTTGTTGCCGATGCCGAGCTTGTGTTTGCAGTGGTCGAGGATCTCATAGCCGCCGCGCAACATGCAGGAGATGTTGGTGCAGACCTGCACGTTGTACTTGCCTGCCGGTTTGGTGCGCAGCATGGAGTAGTACGAGAGCACGTTGCGCACGTCCAGTTCGAGGATGCCGATGCGCTCGGCGACCTCGGTGACGACCGCGTCGGAGATGTAGCCGATCTCGTCCTGCGCGTAGAGCAGCATGGGGACGAGCGCGGAGCGGCGCACCGGGTAGATGGTGACCAGCTTGTCGAAGCGGGCGGCCGTCTCCGGCGAAAAGATCGTATTGGCGATAGTGCTCATCGTTCGGGTTCCTGGGCGGCAGGGTGAAGCAGATTCCTCCGCTCCGCTGCGGAATGGAAATCAAAATAACTAAGACTCACTCATCATCTCCCGCGCCAGCTTCTCGGCGGCGAGGTCCATCTCCTGGGCGATACCGTCTATTTTAACTGTTCCATCCTCTTCAAACGAAAAAGAGGACCGGTTGCCGTTACTGTCTTGCACTGCGTCGTGCGTGAAGCGCGTCCATCCGGTGCCTACACGCAAGATAATTTCGTCTGCTCCTACTTCAACGACCGCGTGGTGGCGGCTGTTCAGTCCGTGGGCGGCTGCGTAGGAGCGGAGCAGCGATGCCCAGGAGGTCCAGAGTTCACGGTGGAGTTGCTTGTCCAACCCGTACCTCGGGGTGAAAGAGGCTGTGGAGAAAGCGCGTTCGGTTGTGGGGGAGAGAGGCCCGGGGCTGAAGCCCCTTGAATCACCTGCCATTTCGCAGGGCTAAAGCCCTGCGCTCCCACCGAAATAGAACATCGTGAGTCTTCCGCAGCCTGTAAAAACCCCTTTCCTTATCTTCAACGTTGTGGCGCGGTGGAAGCCGTGCCCTGAAGCAAAACTTAGCGGTCGATCTCCCCGAGAACGATGTCGATCGAACCGATGACGGCGACGACGTCGGCGAGCAGGCGTCCTTTGCACATGGTTTCGAGCGCCTGGAGCGTGGCGTAGGACGGGTTGCGCATGTGCACGCGATAGGGCTTCGCCGTGCCGTCGGACACGACGTAATAGCCCATCTCGCCGCGCGGAGACTCCACCGCCTGGAAGACCTCGCCCGCAGGAACAGGGAAGCCCTCGGTGACGATCTTGAAGTGGTGGATGAGCGCCTCCATCTGGGTCTTCATCTTTTCGCGCTCGGGCAGAATGATCTTTGGCGCGTCGGCGGTGATGGGACCGGACGCGGGCATTCCGCTGAGCGCCTGCTGGCAGATCTTGACCGACTCGCGCATCTCGTCCATGCGCACCATGTAGCGTGCCCAGACGTCGCCGTCATTCAGGACCGGCACCTTGAACTGAAACTTTTCGTAGCCCGAGTACGGCATGTCGCGGCGCAGGTCCCAGTCCACGCCGGATGCGCGCAGGGGCGGCCCGGTGACGCCGAGGGCGATGGCGTCTGACGCGGAGAGGTAGCCTACACCCTTGATGCGGTTGATCCAGATGGGATTGCCGGTGAGCAGGTCTTCGTACTGCGTGATGCGGTCCGGCATGATCTTGAGGAAGTGCTCGACCTGCTTGTAGAAGTCCAGCGGCGGTTCGAGCGCGAGGCCGCCGACGCGGAAATAGCTGGTCATCATGCGCTGGCCGGCGACGTTCTCGAAGATGCGGAGGATCTCTTCGCGCTCGCGGAAGCAGTAGAGGAAGACGGTGAGCGCGCCGATGTCCATGGCGTGCGTGCCCAGCCAGACGAGGTGCGACTGGATGCGCGTGAGTTCGTTGAGCAGCACGCGGAGATACTGCGCGCGCTCGGGGATTTCGAGGCCAAGCAACTTCTCGACTGCGAGGCAGTAGGCGAGGTTGTTGGTCATGGGGCAGAGATAGTCGATGCGGTCGGTGAGCGGGACGACCTGCTGGTAGAACTTGGCTTCGCAGGTTTTTTCGATGCCTGTATGCAGATAGCCGATGTCGGGCGCGAGCGAGACGACGGATTCGCCGTCGATTTCGAGCACCAGGCGCAGCACACCGTGCGTGGAAGGGTGCTGCGGGCCCATGTTGATGACCATCGTCTGGTCTTGCGGCGGGGCCACGTTGTGGTGGCGTCTGGCGTCGGCTACGACGTCTTCGACGTCGGGGATGAGCATGTCGGGAGCGGCGATGGGTGACATTAGCGGTATCCCTCCACCGGGTAGTCCTTGCGCAGCGGATGGCCGTTCCAGTCGGTGGGCATCATGATGCGGGTGAGGTTTGGGTGACCTGCGAAGTGGACGCCGAAGAGGTCGAAGACTTCGCGTTCGTAAAAGTTTGCCGAGGGCCAGACGCCGGTGATGCTGTCGAGCGCGGCGTCTTCGCCTGCGAGCCGGACGGCGAGGCGGACGCGCTGCTTCAGCGTCATTGAGAGAATGTGGTAGGTGATCTGGAAGCGCGGCTCGGATGGGTACCAGTCGACGGCGGTCACGTCTTCGAGGAAGGTATAGCCTGCCTGCTGGACTGCCTTCGCGGCGGCGGTGATGTTTTCGCGGGCTACGGTGATGGTCAGCTCGTTGCGGTCGAATCTGGCGTCGGTTGCCAGTGCGGACAGGGCCTTGACGGCTGCGTTTTCAGGAAGCGCCGCAAAGACGGCCTGCGCGCCGGCGATGGCAGAAGAGGGATCGTACATTACAAATCTCCCTTGTCGTTGGCCCAGTCGAGGATGCCTTTCTTCCATACGTAGAAGAGGCCGACGGCGACGAAGCCGAGATAGACCAGCATCTCCCAGAAGCCGAAGAGGCGGGAGCCGGTGATGGCGGGCAGGCGGCGATAGATGACCGCCCAGGGAAGCATGAAGACCGCCTCGACATCGAAGAGGATGAAGAGCATGGCCACCAGATAGAAGCGCACGGAAAAACGTCCGCGGGCGTCGCCGATGGGGTCCATGCCGCACTCGTAGGGTCCGAGCTTGGTGCGTGAGTTCTTGTGCTTGCCAATCAGGAAGGAGACGCCCACCATTCCACAGGCGATTCCCAGCGCAAAGAGGATCTGAATGACGAGTGGAATGTAATTCCAGATGTATGGGTACTCGTGCATGGCCATCTTCGACTCTAAGAGTGTGGCTGGCAAGTGTCAAGCTATCAACACTGTATTCACAGCCGTTTTCGCGGCGTCGAACGGTTATCGAAGCAGTGCGGTGTAGGCGTCGATGATTTTGCTGCCGAAGAGCGCGGCGATGAGACCTCCGGCGGCGAGAAAGCTGCCGAAGGGCAGGCGCGAAGTGGAGTTTGCACGGCCGCGCGCGAGCAGAACGACGGCATAGACGCTGGCGAGCAGCGACCCCCAGAAGAGCGCGAGGATAGACGGCCAGAAGCCGAGAAAGGCTGCGATCATGGCGAGCAGCTTGACATCGCCGAGGCCCATGCCTTCGCGGTGGCGTAGTGCCTGGTAGAGCCAGCGGATGATGAGCAGCACGAGAGCCGCTGCGCAGATGGCGGTGATGCGGCCGAAGATGAGGTGCTCCGGACCGGTGAGGAAGACATTGCCTGTATCGACTACGCTGCCGACGCTGGTGAGCTGGACGTGGTTGTTCGAGAGGACGACCTGATCTTCAGCGGGAGCGAGAAACGCCGCGTGAACGCAGACCAGGATGAAGCCGATGAAGATGCCCCAGAGGGTGAAGGTGTTGGGCAGGAGGTTGGTCTGCCAGTCCATGACGATGAGGCCGATGAGCAGAAAGCCGAGAGCTGTGGCGCCTATACCTATCAGTGCGAGATGGATGTGCCATTCGAGTGAATGGATGTTCGGGTTGAGAGCAAGGAGGGTGAGGCAATGGGAGGCGATGGCTGCGAACCACAGCCCGGTTGCCAGTTCGACCAGAGGGTAGCGCCACGAGATGGATTGTTTGCAGTCGCGGCAGCGGGCGCGCAGCAAAATCCAACTGAGGAGCGGGATGTTGTCGTACCAGCGGATTGAATGGTTGCAGTTGGGACACCGTGATCGCGGGCTGACGATGGATTCGCGCCGTGGAAGGCGGCTGATGCAGACGTTCAGGAAGCTGCCGAAGATGAGTCCAATGACGAAGGCGGCGAGCAGGTAGAGTGTGTGCGTATCCACGGCACAAGTATACGTTCCGCTCGGGAACCTCTGGCTGTGAGTGTGACCGGCCATGAGCAGCGAAGACAAAATGCGGGGGTTCTTCGCTTCGCTCAGAATGACGACGGATCTATGGCGGTGAATTACGACGCATCTATGGCGGTGATTCTCGTGATTAGAAATCGATGTGCATTCTTATGGATTCGACCAGCACGGGGCCGCGGTCGCGGTTGTAGCCGGGATGGGTGATGTACTGCGCGTCGAGTGCGTAGTAGACACCGCGCCAGGTGTGGAGGTTGTAGTAGCTCTCCACGATGTCTTCGCAGGCGTAGTTGAGGTTGCCGTCTCCGAGGAGGAATCCGAGGCCGCCGAGGCGGAGGTAGTTCTGGTGATCTTTCTTGATGGCGTTGGAGACGAAGGCGAGGCCGAGCTTGTCGTTGGGGCGCGACCAGGTGCGGCCTGCGTAGTCTGCGCCAAGAGCGAAGGTCTGATCAACTTCGGTGTAGGCGAAGGATTCGTGTTGGCCTTCGTTCCAGCCGAAGCGTGTGAAGATGCGCGCGTCGGAGGTAAGTTCCTGCTCGGCGTTGAGGCCGAAGCCGTACTTCACAGCGCCGGATTTTTCTACGGATACGATGTCCGGCTTCGGTGTCGTGCCGTTCAGGTAGGCTTTGACGGCATCGCTATAGAGCCCCATGTGTGCGTGGTTGACGTAGCTGAGGATGCGGACGGTGCCTTTGCGTTCGGGGCTGACGAGGTTGCCCAGGAGCGATTTGCGTAGCTCGAACTCGATGTTTTGTCCGTTGGCGCGGTGCAGGTTCCAGTCGAGGTCGGTGCCGTTGGCGACTTTGGGCATGAGCGCGAGGCTATAGCGCGCGGTCCAGTTTTTGTCGTCGTACTCGGCGATGGCGGCCCAGGTGTAGCCGCGTGTGTCGGCGGCGTAGTCCCAGGCGCCGTTGTTGTCCACGGTCCAGTTAAGGAACTGGAGATGGCTGTCGGTGCCGATGCTGTTGATGTCGAAGAAGTCGGGCAGGCTCATCTTGCCGATGCGGAAGTCGAGGCGTCGCTCGGGCACCTGTGTTGCGAGTGAAAACGGGGTGCGCTGAGCTTCGATGAGCTTGCTTGTGAAGCCGATGGTTTGGTGCAGTTGCACGCGCGCGATGTAGGGTGCGGAGCCGAGGTTGGGGTTGCGAACGACGTCCAGATTGGTGAACCCTGCGAGCCCAAGGGCTTCGCTGATGCCGCGTCCGCCGGAAGATTCGACATCGAGGATGACGTCGGTGTTCGACTGGGGTGCGCGGCGCAGTTGTGCGCCCAGAAAGAGCGTTCCAAGGAGGGAGGTCTTGTATTCGCCGCGGTTGAGCAGGCTGTTGATACCGGAGTACTCTGCGTGAAACGGTGCGTGGGCCTGGAAGATGATGTTGGCTTGTCCGGTGATGAGGAAGCGCGAGTTATCGGAGTGCGGAAAGAGAGTCAGCCCTGCTGGCGCTGCGTTGGTGGAAGGATTGGGAGTGTTCGGGACTTCGGTGGAAGTACGCGCCGCGCCGCCCGCAGCCTGGTCCGCCGTCTGCGCCATTGCCGGGCAGAATGCGGCCAGCAGCAGGATGGTGAGGCAGGCGGCGAGAAGCCTCCGGGGCGAGGTGTACATCATTCGAGTCATGTTTGTACGGATGGGCGCCGATTGCTGCCCGGCCTGGAGTAGTATACCCCCATATGGTATTTGAGGAAACAAGATGAAGAAAGAATCAAGAGAGCGGACGAAGCTGATTAACCGGATAAAGCGGATTCGCGGGCAGATGGACTCGATTGAGCGGGTGCTGGCCGACGGCGACCGCGAGTGTACCGAGGTGCTGATGTTGCTGGCGGCGGTCAGGGGCGGCATCAATGGTTTGATGGCCGAGGTGCTGGAGGACCACGTCCGGCTGCATCTGCTGCAGGGTGGGCGTGCGAGGCTGACGCCAGATCTGGGCGAGGAGTTGATTGACCTGGTTCGCGCATATCTGAAATAAGAGCCTGGACTGCAGCGTCACCACGGCCCGCGAGCATAGGGCAGGTGTGCCAAAGCGGCCACCTGACGCGACTGCGATCGCCAGGAAATGCCTGCTTTCGGTATGGCCAAGGCCGCCCGTCAGATGGGAGCACTTATGTTGTCTGATATGCCAGCTTCCCTCTGAGGGGCTTCCTGGTAGCCAGAGCGTACCAGAGGAGCCACGCTGGAGCCGTCCATAGGTAAAGAGCGGAGGTCAGGAGCGGAATGCCGGCGAGAATTTCTATTTCAATGATGGCGCTGGCGAGCGCGAGGATAGCAATATGCGTTTTAGATTGCGTCGAATATGCAGCGTGGAGCATTGCCGGGAGCAATATCGCCTGATCCATGATCCATGTATAAGGAGCTACGAGGACGGACACGAGCATTAGCAGGGAACCGTGTTCGATCCAGTTCCACTCGGCCTGGTGCCTTTTAAAGTAGATGGTGGCCCAGAGGCAGCCTGCGACTGCGGGTAGATATTGCGGCCATAGTGCGTGTCCCAGATGCTGGCGCAGTACGATGCTCAGGCACGGTATGAAAATCTTATCAATTCGCGCCGACCGCATCATCGCGATGTACTGTGTCCATGCGGATTGATCCAACAGAAAAGCAAGTGCGCCGCTGATGACAAGAGAACTCAATGCTCCAGTCAGAATCCGGTAGCTGCGCGTCGTAACGATCCATGCAAGCAACACAATGCCAAACGGAAGAAACAGGTGTGGCTTGAGTAAGCAGAACCACAGAGACAGGCCAGCAATAAACGGCTTTGTGCGATGAAATCGTAGAAAGAGGGCGAGACCAAACAAGATGAAGAGTGTGACCTGGCCCGACAACAAACAGGACAGGACTGGCGCGAAGGAGTAGCCGAGCCACCGAAGATGTTCCACGGGACGACCGTGCAACGTCCAGATGATTCGGACTGATGCGATTAAGCAGATGAGCGAGAGCACGAACCATAGGAGGTGCCCGCTTTTGGCTCCAACAAGGCCGAGTGGCGCGACCAGCGGCAACGCCGTTGGAGGGTTCGCCATGATGGCGGCTTTCATTCCCGGTGGATATCCCACCGCTCGCTCTATTGGAAGTAGGGCGGTGGCATTGTAGGGGTCCGAATGGTGAAGGAGTTGCTTCCCGGCACCCCAATACTGCACGAAGTCGCGCGTTCCCGCTGTATTTCGCCCCAACAATGCAGCGATGATGCCCAGGCTTGTGGCCGCGAAGGCCAGCGTGCAGATAGACACTGCAAGCAACATGGCCAAGGCCCTAACTGGCTTAGCTCTCATAGGCTCACCATTTCAGCGAAAGAACTGGAGAATTTAAGTGCGCAAATTCATTTTGCTTCTGGACATCGTTGTACCCTGCTTCGCCGCGCAATCCTAGCAGCACGTCCAGACCGCCGCAAATGTTTTCACCACGGCGATTTCCGGCTTGCCCGCCGTGCCCCGCCGGAGTAGTCTCAACGTACACGGGAAAGGAGGATGGTCCAGCCTATGAAAATTGACAGTAACAGTTGCACGACAATACGTGAGGTGACTGAGGCTTAGAGCGCGTCCTGCTCATAGCCCTGGCAGATATTCTGTCCGAGGTAAGTCCGAGTGCGGACGCCTCAGGTCAATCTCAACAGATCACCGGCAACGGCCCGCAGCCATGAGCGCGGGCCGTTTGCGTTTGGGGAGAGGCGGCGCTTTAGAATGGAGATATGAATCCTCTTGTGATTGCAGGCAGGGCCTTTCAGTCGCGTCTGATTGTGGGCACGGGAAAATATAAGGATGGGCCGGAGACGCAGGCGGCGATTGAGGCGTCTGGTGCGGAGATGGTGACGGTGGCGGTGCGGCGGGTGAATCTGGACCGCACGAGCGAGTCGCTGCTGGACTTCATTGACCCACGCCGGTATTTTCTGCTGCCGAACACAGCAGGCTGCTACACGGCTGATGAGGCGATTCGCGCGGCTCGGTTGGGGCGCGAGGTGGGCTTATCCGATTGGGTGAAGATTGAGGTCATCGGCGACCAGAAGACGCTCTATCCGGACGTTCAAGCGACGCTTGAAGCGACGCGCGTGCTGGTGAAGGAAGGCTTCACGGTGCTGCCGTATACGTCGGATGACATTGTGTTTGCGAGGCGGTTGATTGATGCCGGCGCGGCGGCGGTGATGCCGCTGGGCGCGCCGATCGGCAGTGGGCTGGGTTTGCAGAATACGGCGAACCTGAGGATCCTGCGCGAGATGATTACGGAGGTCCCGCTGATTGTGGATGCAGGAGTAGGTACGGCTTCGGATGCAGCGGTGGCGATGGAACTTGGCTTCGACGCTGTGCTGATGAATACGGCGATTGCGCAGGCGAGCGATCCGCTGCTGATGGCTGAGGCGATGCAACATGCGGTGTTGGCCGGGCGGCAGGCCTATCTTGCGGGGCGGATGCCGCGCAGGCTGTATGCGACGGCGAGTTCGCCGCTGGAAGGCATCTCGAAGTAGCACCAGCGATGGCATTGGAAGTCGGCTGCGTCTGAAGTAAACTTGCGCCCATGCGGGTCTTCGGTATTGATTGCGGCACGGAGTTTACCGGGTATGGCGTGGTGGAGGCTGACTGCGAGGCGCGAACGCCGCGGCTGGTGCATGTGGCAGCCGGGACGATTCGTTTGAATAAGAAGGAAAAGACTCCGCTGCGGCTTGCCCAGGTCTATGCGGAGTTGACTGCGTTGATGCATCTGCATTTGCCCGAGGCCGTGGCGATTGAAGATGTGTTTTTCTCGGCGAATGCGAAGTCGGCGTTGAAGCTGGGGCAGGTGCGCGGAGTGGCGATGCTGGCGGCTGCTGTATGTGGGCTTCCGGTTGCGGAGTATGCGCCACTCTCGGTGAAGAGCTCGGTGGTGGGACATGGTCTGGCTGCGAAGGAGCAGGTGCAGTTTATGGTGAGGCGGTTGCTTGAGCTGGATGATGCGTTTGATTCAGCCGATGCTGCGGATGCGCTTGCGATCGCAATCTGCCATATTCACACGGCGCAGACGCTTCAGTTGCAGGGGGCGGGACGATGAAGTTTGCGGCAGGGCTGATTGTTGGCGGGATGTTGGCGACTGGGTGCGTGGCGATGGTGGCACAGGCTGGCGGGAGCGCAGAGCAGGTAGAGGCGCAGCCTGTGGTGAGCTTTCAGTTTGATCGAGCGGGCGTTTCGGTTCCGAAATACACGCTGAAGGTGCTCGAAGACGGCAATGGAAGCTATCAGGCAGATGTGCTGCCTGGAGTTGCTCCTGCGGCGGGGACACCCACTGAGCATGTAAGCCGCGCCATCAAGCTGACACCCGGGATGGCGGCGAAGATATTTAAGGCTGCGCGCGATCTGAAGTATTTCAATGTAGAGTGCGAGGCAAAGCTGAAGAATGTTGCCAATACGGGGACGAAGACGCTGAGCTACGCGGGGCCGGATGGGCGCGGCTCGTGCGTCTATAACTACTCCGAGAACAAGAACGTGACGATGTTGACGGACACGTTTCTCGGCATCGCGTTTACGCTGGATGAGGCGCGGAGGCTGGCGTTTCTGCATCGCTTTGACCGTCTTGGGCTGGATGCGGAGATGGACTCGCTAACGGAGGAGGCGAAGGCTGGACGCGCTCTGGAACTGGGGACGATTGCGCCGACGCTGACCTCGATTGCGAATGACACGGCTGTGATGGAGCGCGTGCGGGTGCGGGCGGAGAAACTGCTGGAGCTGGCGAAGGTGCAGTAGCGGACTTTGCAGCAGAGCCGGTACAGCTTTCTGCAAAATGCGGGATTCTTCGCTTTGCCCAGGATGACAGCGATTTATTTCTGAAGCCTTGTTCAAATACCACGATCCGCGTCTTGACGCTCATTTTTTCATCTTTACTGTGTCGAGACCGTGATAGATCTCGGCCATTTGATTGAGCGTGAGAGACTCTGCGCGGGCGAGGGTGGGGATGCCGGTGGGCCATGCTGTAGCGAGTTGATCGACTGGGATGCCTGCTGCGCGGAGATTGTTTTGCAGGGTCTTGCGCTTTTGCGCGAAGGATTTTTTCAGGAATGAGTCGAAGCCTGCTGCATCGACTCCGAGTTCGGCGAACCGTGGGGCGAAGTCGAGGCGCAGGACGGTGGAATGCACATCGGGCGGCGGTGAGAATGCGGACGGCGGCAGTGTGAATAGATTTTCGACGCGGGCGTGCATCTGCGCGGTGGCGGAGAGCAGGCCGTAGTCGCGGACACCGGGTGCGGCAGAGACGCGGACGGCGACCTCGCGCTGCATCATAACGACGGCGCGCGCGAGGTGGCCGGTGCTGCCTGCGTTGAAGAGGCTGAGCAGGATGTCTGACGTGATGTAGTACGGCAGGTTGCCGACGATATCGGCGGTCTCGCCTTCGGGAACGAGCGCGCGCAGGTCTGTTTTGAGCACGTCGGTCTCGATGATCTGGACCTGCGGCTGGTTGCGGAAGCGGAAGGTCAGCTCGGCGGCGAGGGCGCGGTCGAGTTCGAGCGCGATGAGTTTGCGGCAGCGCGTGGCGAGGATTTCGGTGATGGCTCCGTGGCCGGGACCAATCTCGATGACGGTGCGTTTGCTAATATCGCCAAGTGCGTCCGCGATGGCGTGACGGGCGCGGTCGTCTACGAGAAAGTTCTGACCGAGTTTTGGTTTGTGTTTCATCTGCATCCAATGTTTGAGCCGGTTGATCTTATATAGACTAACGATTTGGTCGGGAAGATGAAGGAAGGCAGCATGGAGATTGTATTTGCGGCTTCGGAGTGCGCGCCCTGGGCGAAGACGGGCGGGTTGGCGGATGTGGTCAGCGCGTTGCCCAAGACGCTGGTGAAGATGGGGCATAAGGTCAGCGTGTTTCTGCCGTATTACCGGCAGGTGGCCAAGCTGGCTCCAAATGCGCCGGTGGTGCTGCCGAGCGTGACGGTGCCGTTTCCTTCGTATAACCGCTTTGTCAGAATTCTTGACGGCGGCGCGGCGGAGGGCGTGAAGATGTATTTTGTCGATTGCCCGGAGCTGTTTGACCGCGAGAGCTTTTATGCGACGCCTTCGGGGGATTATCCGGACAATGCTGAGCGGTTTGGGCTGCTGAGCCGCGCGATCATTGAAGCGACGAAGGTGCTGGGCGTGCCGGATGTCTACCATGTGCATGACTGGCAGACGGCGATGCTGGCGGTGATGCTGCGCTCGGTCTACTACTTTGATCCTGTGTTGCGCCATATTCCCGCCGTGCTGACGATTCACAATGCGGGCTACCAGGGGGCGTTTCCGCCGCAGACGATGGAGAAGCTGCTGCTGCCGTGGGAGATGTTTACCTTTGACAAGCTGGAGCAGAACGATACGCTGAATTTTCTGAAGGGCGGCATTGTTTACGCCGATGCGATTACGACCGTCAGCAGGACATACGCTGAGGAGATTAAGACTGCGGAGTTTGGCAATGGATTGGAAGGCACGCTGCAACGACGCAGCGGCGACCTGTTCGGGATTTTGAACGGCGTTGATTATGAGGAGTGGGATCCGTCGGTTGATCCGCATATCGCGGCGCACTACTCGGCAGAAAAGCTGGAGGGGAAGAAGGAGTGCAGGCGCGACCTGCTGCACGCTTTTGGGTTCGGCGGTATCGGCGAGCAGACGGCGGTGATTGGTGTGGTCTCGCGGTTTGCAACACAGAAGGGATTTGACTTCATTGTGGACATCATCGACCGGCTGGCGCAGGAAGACGTGGTGCTGGTGATGCTGGGCAATGGCGAGGAGTATTACGAGCGGTTGCTGATGGAGGTGGCGGAACGCTTTCCGGCGAAGGTGCGGGTGCAGGTGAAGTTTGACAACGTGCTCGCGCACAAAATTGAGGCGGGCTCGGATATGTTCCTGATGCCGTCGCGCTATGAGCCCGGCGGACTGAACCAGATCTACAGCCTGCGGTATGGCACGGTGCCGATTGTTCGCGCGACGGGCGGGCTTGAGGACACGATTGACGAGCAGCCCAATGGCGGCGGTAACGGCTTCAAATTCCGAGGGTATGACTCGGAGGCGCTGTTGGAGGCGATTCGGCGCGCGCTTGCGGCTTTTCGCAATAAGGACGAGTGGACCGCGATGATGAGGCGCGGGATGGTTGAAGACTTCTCATGGAACAAGCCTGCGGCGGAGTATGTGAAGGTGTATGAACGGGTGATTCAGAACCGGAGTTGAGGTGTGCGCGCTGCTCTTCTTTGCAGTAGATAGTGGATGGGGATGCCGAGCAGGATGATGGCGCTGCCGATGAGGGAGTTGCGCGGCTGGTCGAGGAATGAGTACACGAGCAGCACGGCTGCGGCAAGGATGAAGAGTGCGGGGATGATGGGATATCCCCAGACGCTGTAGGAACGCGTGCCGCTGGGATCGCGGCGGCGGAAGACAAAGATGGTGCTGCAATTCAGCGCGTAGAAGAGCCACTCGGAGAAGATGGCGAGGGAGAAGAGTGCCTGGAATTTTCCGATGAAGAGCAGCAGCAGCGAGGTGAGGACTGCTTGCAGGATGAGCGATGCGGATGGAGTGTTGAAGCGCGGACTGACGTGCGCGAGCGATTTGAAGAAGAGGCCGTCGCGGGCAGCGGCGAAGGGTACGCGCGCGCCGGAGAGTGACGAGCCGACGAAGGTGGCGGCGATGCTGACGGCCATGCCGAGCGAGACGAGCCCGGAGCCCCAGCTTCCGGCGACGACGCGCATGGCGTCGGCTGCGGGGCGGTCGGCCATGGCGATGGTTGCGGCGGGAAGGACGTACTGAATGGCTGCGTTGGTGAGCATGTAGAGCGCGCCGACGATAGCGACTCCGCCGACGAGCGCGAGGGGCATACTGCGCTGCGGCTCCTTGACTTCGCCGGCGAGGGCGACGACATCGCTCCAGCCGTCGTAGGCCCAGAGAGCTGCGACGAGCGCGATCATGAAGCCGTTGAAGCCTCCGCGTGCGCCGGTAAAGACGGTGCTGAAGTTGTGCCATGATCCGTGTTGGCCTGCGGCGGCGAAGCAGAATGCGGCGATGACGACGATGAGAACACCCTTGAGCCAGGTCAGGACAAGCTGCACGTTGGCCGAGTCGCGCGTGCCGATGATGTTGAGGCCGGTGATGAGCCAGGTGACGGTGAGTGCGAAGATCTGTCCCCAGGTGAGGTGCGCGAAGGCCATGTGGTCGAACGCGCTGAAGATGCCGAAGGTGGCGAGCACGCGCGCGAGGCCCGCGACGATGGTGGCGAGCGAGGCGGGCTTGGCTACGGTGATCTGCGTCCACATGTAGAGGAAGCCGGTGAGGTCGCCGTAGGCTTCGCGGAGGAAGGCGTATTCGCCGCCGTACTTTGGGCGAGCGGCTGCAATCTCGGCGTAGGTCATGGCGCCGAAGAGCGAGAGCAGACCGCCGACGATCCATACGGTGTAGACCATGCCGGATGAGCCGACGGCGGCCATCATCTCGCGCGGAACAAGGAAGATGCCGCTGCCGATGATGATGCCGACGACGATGGAGGTCGCGTGCGAAGCGTTGAGGACGCGCGGGAGTTCGGACTGGGTCTGCTTCATCGGCTCAACGGAGGGTAGCATATCGGTTCAGCGGAACTAAAGGACGGTTGTACGAGAGTGTATCTTTCCACCCATCGCCTGAGGCCGCGATGGATGGAGCACCCGGGCATTTGAGGCGAGTGAAAAGCGGATTCCTACTCCTTCGGCTTCGCTCAGGGTGCGGAATGGAAATGTGAAAGGGCTGCGGAATGGAGATGTGGGTGACTGCCAGTGTCCTGAGTCCGAAGTTGTTTCCATCAGGAGAGACTTCGAACTACAGGTCCTTCGACTGCGTTTGCCGAAGAGACCGGCAAACGCCGCTCAAGATGGCAAGGTTATTTATGTTGTGAACTTCAGACTTGGGACACTAGATGTAGTTTTTGAACTCTGGCCATTCAGCGAGGATGCTCTTGTGGCGCCCGCGCACAAGGTAGATGTTGCGATGTTCGTAGGGCATCGAATACGTGGTGCCCATGCGGCCAACGATCTGGACGGAGTCATACGTCTGGCGCATCTCTTCAGGAGAGAATCCTGTGATGTCGATTACGATCTCACCCGTCGCACCGTGTGGTCCCCACAGCCAATAGTTATTGTGGCCGCTGATGGCGAAAGGCAGGCCGTGGGCGAGAAAGTTAATCGCGCTGGCCTCGCCATAGTTAGAGCAGACGATGGCGACCTTCTTCTGGTCTTCCGGTGAGAGCGCGTTGTAGATCTTCGTGACCTGATCGACCTCTTCCTGCCAGCCGAAGCGGTCGGCGTAGAACTGCGGGAGGATGCCGCTGGATTCGTTTTCGGAGTTGGTGCTGGTTTTGTAGAGGCCGGTGGCGCGTGTATATCTGAGCCACGTCTGCGGCGTCATGACGGGGATGGCCATGGGGAGCACGATCGCTCCGGTGACGAGCAGGATGGTTTCGGCGATAGGGAAGGCGTACGCGCGGTTGTGCTGGACGAGCGTTCTATGTGCGAGGCGGCGCTCCCAGGCGATGCCTCCGGCAGCGAAGAGGATGGGGTAGATGGGGACGACGTAGTAGTCCTTGGCGTGGAGCGTCATCATGATGGCGAAGAAGAACAGGTACATCCATCCGAGCCAGCGCCAGGTCTTTGCTTGCGGATTATGCAGGAGCCAAATGAGGCCGGGAATCCAGACCAGTACCGTGACCGGGTGCAGGTTGAGAATCTGTGCGCCGATAAATGCGAGCGGTGAGAGCTTGATGTTTTTGTTTTCGACGCGGCCGTTGTGGAGGAATTCGAGCGTGGGCCAATGGTTGTGGACTTGCCAGATGAGGTTGGGCAGGGCGATAAGGATGAGAAGCGCGACTCCGGCGGCGGCCCAGCGGTTGAAGAGCAGCTTGCGCTGTGGCGTTACGATGAGCGCAATCAAGAGCGCCACGAGGAAGAAGGTCATCGACGGCTTGTTGAGCAGGCCGATGCCGGCGGAGAGTCCGAAGAGGAGCCAGAGTTTGTTGCTGCCTCCTCGAACGATGAGGATGAGCGCGAGCAGGCAGATCATCCAGAAGAAGGATTCCCAGGAGTTCATGGAGAGGAAGCTGTCGATGCCGAGGTATAGCGGGGCGACAAGGACGCAGATCATCGCGAGTGTCTGCGCGGGGCGGCGTCCGCCGAGCGACCAGGCGAGCAGGCCAGTCAGGAAGGCGCGGGTCGCTCCGCCAAGTGCGGAGAGCATACGGACGCCCGCGAGCGACGTGCCGAAGAGGGCTGTGGTGAGCTTCGCCTGAATCGCCACGATGGGGCCTTGATCGACGTATCCCCAGGCGAGATGACGGGCGCAGATGAGGTAGTAGAACTCGTCGCGGAAGTATCCCCAGCCGAGATGCGCCTGCCAGAGATTGGTGGCGAGGTGCAGCGCGAGTTTAATGGCGGTGAAGAAGAGCGCGAGGCGGAGCGCGGATTTGAGTTCCGTATCGGTTGGGCGAACGACGGTTGTATTCGCGGTGGACATCGAGAGTTCTCCAGAGGGGCTTCCAGCATCGCATACGGGACGGATGGAGCGGAAGTTCCTTTTGAGTGGAGTATTATCTGTTGACGGTCGGCGAAGATCAGACGCGCATCGGCGCTTTGGAGTGGATGATGGATTGGACACCTGGTGGACTGAGTGGCGATGTTGAGGACAGGCGAGCAACGTCGGGCGGTGGCGGATTTGGCGGGGGTGGTTTAGGCATTGTGGGACTGCTGGTGCTGGTGGTGATCAGCCTGGTTACGGGACGCAACTACATTGGTGCGTATCTGGCGGGCGGCGGCACGGTGGCTTCTCCTTCAGCGGACAGGCCGATCGAGTCGGCTGCGGAGGACCGCTCGGCGCAACTGGTCTCGTGGACGCTGGATGATGTGCAGAAGACGTGGACGGTCTTGCTGCCGGAGCAGACCGGCCAGCAGTATCGTCATGCGAAGCTGGTGCTGTTTCGCGACTATACACAGTCGGGATGCGGCGTGGCGCAGTCGCAGACGGGGCCGTTTTACTGTCCCGAGGATGAGAAGGTGTATATCGATCTCAGCTTCTGGGATGAGTTGTCGCAACTGGGCGGGAGCACGGCGGACTTTGCACAGGCGTATGTGATCGCGCACGAGTTGGGACATCATGTGCAGAACATTCTTGGCATCGAGGACAAGGTGCAGCAGCTTTCGGGGCAGAACCCTGCGCAGCGAAATCCACTGTCGGTCGATCTGGAGTTGCAAGCTGACTGCCTGGCCGGGGTGTGGGCGCATAGCACCGAGCAGCGCAAGGTGGTGGACGACGCCGACATTGCAAACGGTTTGCAGGCGGCGGCTGCGGTGGGCGACGACCATATCCAGAAGATGGAGCGCGGCTCGGTGAGCCCGGAGAGCTTTACGCATGGCTCTTCGGCAGAGCGGATCGGGTGGTTCAAACGCGGGCTCGCGCAGGGGACGATTGCGGGTTGCAATACGTTCTCGGCGGGACCGGATGCTTATTGAGGGCGCTTCGGTGATGGCGATTTAATCGGAGATTCCGGCGAGGATTGCTGGAGCCGGTCCGATTTGTTTTGGCTGCGCGGCGGTGGGTTGATGTTGCTGCACCCATTGGGTGAGGCCGGGCAGATAGCCGGTGTCGAGATGATGGTTACGGGCGACATCGAAGGAGAAGCCGCTGTCGATGTCGAGTTCGTTACCGACGTGGATGTAGCCGGCGAGTGGGGGTGGCACGCGTGGGACGATGTCCCAGACGTTGACGACGCGCCAGCAGAGGTCAACGGTGGCATTGAAGAGGTCCTTGAAGTCGGGATAGCCGGGGCGCGGGCCGGCGAAGTTGTAGAGGATGGGCGAGACTTTGAGGCCATGGGTGGTTTGCAGATTGTTAAGCAGGTCGGGCATGGCGAGCAGCGCAATGGCTGCGCCGAGGCTGTGACCGGTGACGAGCAGTTCGGTGATGCCGCTGGAACTGGCATTGACGAGTTGGATGAGGTTGTCGCGCACGGCGTAGTAGACAGTCTGGAAGCCTGCATGGACGGTTGCTTTGTTCGGGATGGGAAGGTAGGGCGCGGGGATGAAGTTGAAGTCGTGGAGCCAGTCGCCTGTGGTCTGGGTGCCACGGAAGGTGACGATGAGGCGTTGGTTGTCGCGGCAGACCCAGCCGAAGCGTTTGTCGATGGGAGTGGTGGGCGTGATGGCGTAGGGCGCGGGTCGCGGTATGACGGGCAGGCCGGTCTCGGCGTGGATGGCGTCGGCGACGGTTGCGGGTGTGCCGGATCCGGCTGGTCGCAACATCTCCTGCAACAGCGAAGTGTCTTCGTTGAGCGTCTGGGCGCGCGAGAGCAGTGCAGGGCCGGTGTCGTCTACGAGCAGCTCCTGCACCTGGGTGAACGTGGCGAGGATGGGGTTGTTGGCTGAGTTCCACGGCTCGTTGTATGCGGCCTGAGCGAGGGGCAGAACGTAGTTCAGGGCGAAGTTTCCATCGAAGGGGTTCATGGCATACCTCAGGTAAATCGTCGCCACAGACCGGGAGAGGGGCGGGATGAGTCTATAACATACGAAGCGACGGCATCTTTCGCAGGATGTTTGTCTGTTGTTTTGTGAGTGGTAGAAGGAGTGTTCGATGGTGCGTCTTTCGCAACTTATGCTTCTGGTCTGCGCAATTCCCATGGCGTCAGCGCAGACGGTAACTCGTCCTGTGCGACCGACGCCCCCTACACGCGATCCTCATACGGCCGGTTATGTTGCGGCGAAGGAGTTGCCCGATGGTGCGAATGCTCCAGCAAGTGCGGATGGGAACTTCATTCTTGGCCCGACGCATACGCCTGCTCCGGAGATGACAGTGCGCGATGACGTTCCTCATGGCACGGTGTCGGAGTTTACGATGAGTTCGGCCGACAGCAAAATTTATCCGGGTATTGCGCGGGAGGTGGGGACGTTTGGGACTCCTGATCCGGCTGACCCCGCGAAGTTGATGGTGACGACGAGCCATCCTGCTCCGTACACGCGGAGGGTGACGGTATATGTGCCGAAGCAGTATGTCCCGGGCACGGTTGCGCCGTTCATCGTCGGTGCGGATGGGCCTGACCGTATGTTGTTTGCAGCGCTGGACAATCTGATCGCTGAGCATAAGGTTCCGGTGATGATTGCGATTTCGATCAGCAACGGCGGGGGCGATGCGCAGGGAAGCGAGCGCGGGCTTGAGTACGATACGATGTCGGGCCGATACGCGGAGTTTGTTGAAAAGGAAGTGCTGCCGCGCGTGGAGGCGGAGGACCACGTGAAGCTGGCGCATGACCCGGATGGGCGTGCGACGATGGGCGGAAGTTCGGGTGGGGCGTGTGCGTTGATTATGGCGTAGTATCACCCGGAGCTTTATCATCGCGTGCTGACTTACTCGGGCACGTTTGTGAATCAGCAGTGGCCGTATGATGCGAAGACCCCGCATGGCGCGTGGGAGTTTCACGAGCACCTGATTCCGGCCAGTCGGCGCAAGCCGCTGCGGATTTGGATGGAGGTGGGTGATCGGGATCTGTTCAATCCGAATGTGATGCGCGATGGGATGCACGACTGGGTTGTAGCGAATGAAGACATGGCGCGTGTGTTGGCGGCGAAGGGGTATCACTATCAGTTTGTATTCGCACGGAACGCGGGCCATGTGGATCGTGCGGTGAAGCAGCAGACGCTGCCGGAGGCGTTGGAGTATCTGTGGCAGGGGTATTCGATTGGAGGGGTAAAGAAGGTAGCGAAAACAGGTCCTCACGCTTCGCGGAAGGCTGACAACTAAGGATGGTCTGATTAAGTATCGGAGAGCTACGGAATGAATCGGCGCAGAAAAGGAATACAGGGATTCTTCGCTGTGCTCAGAATGACGAGTCAAAAACCGGAGACTTAATTAGAGGCTCCCTAAAGTATTTTCCCTGGAACTGTCGTTCGGTGCGACCTGAAGCGAAACGCAGATTCCCTTCGGGAATGACAACAAAAATGGGCGGAATGGAAACGCGGATTCCCTTCGGGAATGAAAACAAATCCCGCCCCCTGGTGTTCTTCTGCTGGGCATTTTTCTACCGGATGATGTTCAGTGCGGCTTCGCGGTTGGATTCGGTGGCGAAGTGGGCGCGGATTTTTTCGGCGGTCGCGGTGTTGACGACGGCGGTGAGCGCATCGGGTGAGGCTTGCCTGATGCCGCGCAGACTGCCGAAGTGTTCGAGCAGGCGCTGGCGGGTGCGGGGGCCTACGCCGGGGATATTGAGCAGTTCGGAGTCGCGGTCGCGCATCTCGCGGCGTTTGCGGTGGTAGGTGATGGCGAAGCGGTGGCTCTCGTCGCGGATCTGCTGGATGAGGTGCAGGACGGGCGAGCGGCGGTCGAGGACGACGGGGTCGTTCTCCTGTCCGTAGACGTAGATGACCTCTTCTTTTTTTGCGATGGAAGCGAGCGGCTGGAGTGTGACTCCGATCTCTTCGAGCGCGGCGTAGGCTGCGTGGAGCTGGCCGAGGCCGCCGTCGATGAGGATGAGTGATGGGAACGGCTTCTTTTCTTCGAGGAGACGCTTGTAGCGGCGCTGGATGATCTCTCGCATGGAGGCGAAGTCGTCTACGCCGGAGACGGTCTTGACCTGGAACTTGCGGTAGTCGGATTTTTTCATCGCGCCGTCTTGCCAGACGACCATGCTGGCGACGGTCTCGGCGCCCTGGATGTGCGAGATGTCGAAGCACTCGATGCGTGTGGGGAGGTCTTCGAGTGTGAGTGCGTCCTGCAGCGCCTCCTGAATGGCGCGCATGTTGGGCTTGAGGACGCGGAATCGCTGGTCGTAGGACTGCTTTGCGTTCTGGCTGACGAGATCGACGAGTGAACGCTTTTCGCCGCGCTGCGGGACGAGGATCTCGATGCGTCTGCCGGTCTGTGCGGTGAGCATCTCGGCCAGCACTGCACGGTCGGGAAATTCGACCGGGACAAGGACCGTGCGGGGGACGTAGTGCTGGTCGAGGTAGAGCTGTTTGAGGAAGGCGGAAAAGAAGGCTACAGGGCTGAAGGTGCTTGCCGGGTTGGATTCGGTGGAGGGCTGAGAAAAATACGGGGGTCTCTCCACTCCGGCGGCAAACGACGCCGCCTCCGGTCGAGATGACGTGTTCGTAAGCTCAACTTCGCTGCGCTCCGGTCGAGATGACGTTTCTGCAATGCTCTCTTCTGCGATTTCCGATTCTGGTGTGTCGAGGATGAGGTCGGCGAGGTCTTCCCAGAAGAAGTCGCGGCGATCGACGATCTTGCCGGAGCGCATGTGGAAGAGGTTGACGGCGAGCATCTCGTTTTCGTAGTGGAAGCCGAAGACGTCGGCGTCGCCGTCGTCGGTGCCGGCGATGCGCTGTTTGTCGTGGAGCTGGCTGAGGGTAATGAGCTGGTCGCGGAGGCGCGCGGCCTGCTCGAACTGCTCGGCTGCGGCTGCGGCCTCCATGCGTGCGGTGAGTGACTGTTCGAGTTCGCTGGGTTTGCCTTCGAGAAAAAGCTCTACGTCGCGGACGGCCTGTTTATAGATCTCCGGCGTGGTGAAGCCTTCGACACAGGGGCCGAGGCATCGTTTGATGTAGTACTGCAGGCAGGCGCGCGGGTGGTAGCGGGAGAGATCGACTTTGCAGCTTGGGATGAGGAAGCTGCGGTGGATGAGATCGACGAGCCGGTAAGCCAGGTTGGCGGGGAAGTAGGGGCCGAAGTAGCGGGAGCCATCCTTGCGCAGGCGGCGGGTGACGAAGACCTTGGGATAGCGGTCGGTGAGCGTGAGCTTGATATAGGGATAGGTTTTGTCGTCGCGGAGCAGGATGTTGAAGCGGGGCTTCTTCTGCTTGATGAGGTTGTTTTCGAGCGCGAGTGCCTCATGCTCGTTGGCGACGGTGATGTAGTCGAGATCGACGGCCTCGCGCATGAGCGTGCCGGTCTTGGCGTTGGCCTGCGAGGCGGCCAGAAAGTAGGACCGGACGCGGGCTCGAAGGTTCTTGGCCTTGCCCACATAGATGACTTCGTCCTCGGCGTTTTTGTAGAGATAGCAGCCTGGGCCAGTGGGCAGGGTACGGATTTTCTGGTGGAGATCCATGGGGTTACGGGCTTGTGTTCAGTGTAGTCGCTGATCTATGTGCATGAAATTGCAGCGTAGATTTGACGCTGTTCTCTATCAAAAATTCCCGGCGCGTCTGATGCAGTCTGACCGAATGAGACGTGTATGTTGATGTAAATAGGCGGCTTGGTGCGATGCCCGTGTTTGGCATGGAGATTGCTGTTGGGTGGATGTCGAACCATGGCAAACATGGGACCTAACAGGAGATGAAATCCATGAGCTCCACGATGCGATTTGAGAATTTGAGCGATGCAAAGTCGAAGATGAAGTCTGCCTGCACTGTAGTTTTGGCCAGTGCATTTGTGATTGCGTTCACGGTCGGATGCTCGAGCAAGAACTATGTTCGTTCGCAGACTGCGCCGATCATTCAGCAGACCAATGAACTGGACGCCAAGACGGCGGCAGACCACCGTTCGATTATGGACACGGACGAGCGCGCACAGAAGGGAATCAGCGGCGCAATGACCGCAGCCGATACGGCTGACCAACATGCACAGGCTGCGGGAACGGCCGCCGACGCTGCGAATAAGTCCGCGCAGGATGCCTACAACCGGGTGGATAGCCTGACCGGTGTGGTAGCCAATCTGGACAACTACAAGACGATGCAGGACGTGACGGTGACGTTCGGCTTCGACAAGGCAGCTCTGACGCGCTCGGACAAGGACCAGCTTGATACGTTGGCCACCAGTCTGACCGGCGCCAAGGGCTACATCCTTGCCGTGACGGGCGGTACCGATACGGTAGGCGATGCGAACTATAACTATGAGCTGAGCCAGCGCCGCGCCAATGCCGTGGTCGAGTATCTTGCCTCGAAGTACAACGTGCCGCCGCACAAGTTCTATCTGATTGGTATTGGCAAGGACCAGCAGGTGGCAACGGATCGCACGGCTGCTGGACGGGCCAAGAACCGCCGCGTCGAGATCAAGGTGTTGTCGAACATGAACCAGGACCAGACGGCGCCGGCGACGGCCTCGGTTACGCCGCCTGCGCAATAGGGTTTCGCGCAAGACGGAGATTGAGTCCGCAACACCCAACTGCACAAGAACCATTCCAAAAGCGACGCGCCCGGTGTGCTGCCGGGCGTGTTGCTCCTCCCCTCTCCGATGGCGGCAGGGCAGCACGGATACGCCCTGCCCGCCTGTCTTTCTTTAAAGGCATGTGTGCGGCTCATCAGGCTTTGAGTTTGCTGTAGACAATGCCAAGCAGCGCGGATGCAAGGACGACCCAGGCGAACTGATACCAGTAAAAGAAGGGGAATCCCCAGAGTGCGGGCGTGGCACGCGCGTAGAGCTGCGGGAAGCACAGGCCCAGATACGGCAGCACGAGCAGCAGGAGCCACTTGCTTCTGCGGTGCGGCGCTTTGGGTGTGGGCGGCATCGTGGTGCTCAGGATACTCGACCGGGCGGCGATTGTGAACCTGTTGGGATTCGGCGGCAATCGGGTAAAGTGGAAGGTATGGACGTCCCAGCACCTGGACCCTCCCGGCTTGAGGCTACGACGCCTGATGCGAATTCGGGCGCGCGTGCGATGGAGGAAGCGATCACCATCATGGCACGGCTGCGCGGGCCGGGCGGCTGCCCCTGGGACCGGGAGCAGACCTTCGACACCATCAAGCGATACACGCTGGAGGAGACCTACGAGGTCTTTGACGCCATTGAGCGCCGCGAGTGGGGCGACCTGAAGGACGAACTCGGCGACCTGCTGCTCCAGGTGCTCTTCTATGCGCAGATGGCTTCGGAGGCGGGCTATTTCACCATTGCCGACGTAGCGGAGAATCTGAACGCGAAGCTCATCCGGCGGCATCCGCATGTCTTTGGCGGGGTTGATGCTCCTGATGCGGACACCGTGCTGCGGAACTGGGAGCAGATTAAGGGCGCGGAGAAGGTGGACGCCGCTCGCGCGCACACGTCAATGCTGGACGATGTTCCTCGTTCGATGCCGGCGATGATGGAGGCCGGCAAACTAGGCTCTCGCGCGGCGAAGGTCGGGTTCGACTGGCCGGACGCCGAGGGCCTCTTCGAGAAGCTACAGGAAGAGATGGCCGAACTTCGAGTCGAACTGAATGAGCCGATTCAGGCATTGAGCGCAGTTGAAGAAGAGATGGGCGATCTACTGTTTACGGCGGTCAATCTCGCGCGTCACTTGAAGGTCGACCCGGAGGGTGTGCTGCGTGGGGCGAATGCGAAGTTCCGGCGGCGATTTGTCGCGATGGAGTCCGCCGCGGGCGGACGGGACGCGCTGGCGGCGATGACTCCTGGGGAGTTGGACCGACGGTGGAACGAGGCGAAGAACGCCACCAAGAGTGAACTGAGGCCATGAGCAAAGAGCAAAACGATAAGATTGAAATCCGTCCGCTGACCACGCTCGAACAGTTCGAGCGGTGCGTTGTGCTGCAACTGGAGGTTTGGGGTTACAGCGACGGAGACTTGATTCCGCGCCGGGTCTTTCTGGTGGCGCAGAAGATTGGCGGGCAGGTGCTGGGCGCGTTCGATGGCGGGACGGTCGTCGGGTTTGCGATGTCGTGGCCAGGCTATCGGGATGGCCGTTCGTACCTGCACTCGCACATGCTGGCGGTGCTGCCTGCGTACCGGAATGCAGGCTTGGGACGTCGCCTGAAGCTGGCACAGCGGGACGATGCGATTGCTCGTGGTTTTGATCTGATGGAATGGACATTTGATCCGTTGGAAATTAAGAACGCATACCTGAACATTGCCCGCCTGGGGGCCATCGTCCGGCGCTATGAGCCTGATTTTTATGGGCCATCTTCTTCCCCATTGCAGGGCGGGCTTCCGACGGATAGGCTATACGCGGAATGGTGGCTGAACTCCCCACGCGTTGCCGCTGTCTTGCGCGGAGAGCCCATGCCGGAGCGGGTGGTCGAACGAGTCACAGTCCCGCACGCCGTTTACCAGTGGAAGCAGCATGCAGAGCAGCGAGGTCTGGCGCACGCGCTCCAGACCCATAATCGAGAGGCGCTGGAAGCGGCATTTGCCCGTGGTCTTGCCGTCATCGGCTATGAACGCAACGCCGAGGGAGACGGATGCTTTCTTTTGGGGCCGTGGAATGAAGGGTCTGGCAAAGGCGCACCTTGATGCCGGACCATGACAAGGAAACGTCTACCGAATCGAATTTGTCGTCTCACTCTTCAACTTGTGCAATGCGGAACAGGAGCCCATCTATGCTCAACATCGACGCCATCCACCTGCGCGAGATCAACATGCCGCTGGCCTATCCGTTCGAGACCAGCTTCGGGCTGACGACGGGCCGCCGCATTCTGCTGGTCGAGTTGGAGGCTGACGGGTTGACTGCCTGGGGTGAGTGCGTCGCGGGTGAACACCCCTACTTCAGCGATGAGATGATCGACACGGCGTGGATCATCACCGAGCATGAACTTGCGCCGCGTCTGCTGGAAGCTGAGATTGAGGGCGGCGGGAGCTGCCCGGAGATCTTCAAGCAGGTGCGCGGCCATCGCATGGCCAAAGCTGCGCTGGAGAACGCCGTCTGGGACCTGGAGGCTCAGGTGGAGCGCGTTCCGCTGTCGCAGCTTCTGGGAGGGACGCGCAAGACGATTCCATGCGGCGTTTCGATTGGCATTCAGCCGTCGCTGGAAAAGCTGATGGACACGATTGCGGCAGAGTTGGCGGCCGGATACCAGAGGATCAAGCTGAAGTGCAAACAGGGTTGGGACAACCAGGTGTTTGAAGCTGTGCGCGAGCGATGGCCCGACATTATGTTGAGCTGCGATGCGAACTCCGCCTACCGGATGAGGGACTTTGACCACATCGCAACGTGGGACAGGTTCAAGCTGCTAATGATCGAGCAGCCGCTGTGGTACGACGATTTTTATTTTCACTCGATGCTGCAAAAGCGACTGGACACGGCGATCTGTCTGGACGAGTCGATCCGCAACCGGCGCGATGCGCTGGCGGCGATCGATATGGAGTCGTGCCGTATTATCAACGTCAAGGTGGGGCGCGTGGGTGGCTTCAGCGAGGCGATTGCCGTGCATAACGCGGCGGCTGAGCGCGGCATTCCTGTGTGGTGCGGCGGAATGCTGGAGACGGGCATAGGGCGCTCGCACAATATCGCGCTTTCGTCGCTGCCTAATTTTTCCCTGCCGGGGGACGTTTCGGCTTCGAGCCGCTACTGGGTGCAGGACATCATCGAGCCTCCGGTCACGGTCAGCGCGAAGGGCGAGATTGCAGTACCAACGGCGGCGGGACGCGGATTCGAGGTGCGGAAGGACCGTATTGAGGCTCTGACGGTGCGGCGACAGAGCCTGTACGCCAAGGCACGTGTGACTGCCTGAGCGTTGCACTACCGGCCCGGCAGCGGCGTGTTGAGTAGCAGATGGATTGCGTCCTGGTAGGTCATGGGGCCGGGCAGCACCTGAAAAGCCGAGGCGTCGATCTGTTCATGTACCTTCACGGTCTTGACCAGCAGGGCACGCACGGTGATGTCTTCGGTGAAATGGGTAAAGATCCACCTGCCGCCGCCGACGTCAGCTTGTTCGAGCAGAAGTCTTCCGCCCGGATAGATGTGCGCTACGACGCCCCATCCAAGGTTGACCGGGCGAAAGATGGTTCCCTCCATGCGGACGACGCTGTGCGACTTTGCATCGATCCACGCCCTGCCTTTGAGTCCTGTCAGTGCGTCGGCGGTGAGGGTGGGCGGTCTGAATTTCGGATTCGGTGCATAGTCCAGCACGATCTGCGGGCCTGCGCCTCCTGGCGTCTGCGGCTGTCCCGGCACGTAGGTGTAGAGCATGGCGTCGGGCATTATACGGAGGAGTTCATCGGCCATCTTTCTTCCTGTCTCCTCATTTTTGACGTGACGGGCGAAGTCTGACGGATGGGAGATCATGTCGTTGAGTCGCTGCCTCTCGGCTTTGTCTTCGGCTTCGGTCAGTGGGCGGCCATCGTGCAGGATGAGCCGCGCCACGGAGCCGTCCTGGCTCTCGATGAGGTCGCGGGTGAGGTCGCCTTTCTCGCCTATGGTGTGGATGCGGTAGCGCAGATACGAGCCGCGATGGTGCAGGGCCGTCAACTCGTTGTTCACCGCATCCACGACCCAGTTGCGCGGAGGAACCGCGAGCAGGGCGGGGTCTGGTTTTGCAGGAACTGCGCTCTGAGCAGTTGCCGAAAGCGCGGTGAGAACGGCTACGAGCGCAATGGCGCATGGACGAAGCGGGCGCAACGAGGCTTGCTGCACGTTCGGCATTGGTGTGCGCGGCACAGCCTGGTCAGCTTTGGAATGCCTGTTGATGAGACTGTTCAGCACCGCGCTCCTTTGTCTTGCGCGAACTCATTCTGCATATCTTACGTGCGCACTCGATAAGACGTCTCACCTGCGTTAAAGTTTTCCGGTTTGCCTCATTGCGCGGGCTTGGGTATAGTTCGGGCAAGCGTGTCTGCAAGTCGACCATCCCCATCAGGAGCGTACAACTTCATGAAGCCAGCAGAAGGTTCCACCGTCATTGGCAAATCTGTCATTATCCGGGGCGATCTCTCCGGCAGTGAAGACCTCTACCTGGACGGGGACATCGAAGGAACGATTACGCTGCCCGACAATCGCCTGACGATAGGCCCCAATGCTCGCGCCAAGGCGGATATTCATGCGCGCGACGTGGTGGTGCTGGGTCGTCTGTCCGGCAATGTGACCGCGACAGGCCGCGTCGATTTGCGCGAGTCCGCGCTGGTCAATGGAGACATCGTTGCCACAAGGCTTGCCATCGAAGAGAGCGTGACGCTCAAAGGCAGGGTCGAGTTGAAGGGTGGCGGCGAGGCTCAGGCAGCATCGGCCTCGCACCCGGCTGCCGTTGTTGAATCGTCCGCGTCAAAGACACCGCTCTTAACCCAGCCAGGGGCTTAGCACAGAAAGGGAAATGGCCGTATGCGGAGCCTCTTCGGCGCCAGCGACAGCACTGGCAGTCACAAAGGAACGGAAGGAAGCCGGCACCCCCGGCACTCCAGCGGATGGAAGGAGCTGCTGAAACATCTGCGGACGCAGGAGTCCCTGCGTGTTCTGGATATTGGGCCTACTTCATCGACGAACATCAACTACATCACCAGCCTGGGCCACAGCATCTACATGGCGAACGTGGTGGAGGAGGCGGCGAAGCCGGAGTGGCTGGTCCTCGACGACGCGGGTGGGCCGCCGGGTTTTGCGGTCGAGCGATTTCTGGAGAGCAACCTGAACTTTTCCGGACGCATGTTTGACGTGGTGATTTTGTGGGATACCGCGGACTATCTGCCGGAGCCGCTGGTCGCGCCGGTGTTTTCGCGCATCCATCAGGTTCTACAGCCGGGCGGCCTGATGCTGGCATTCTTCCACGCCGTGGGCGCAGCGGACACTGCGTTCTGCCGTTATCACCTGACCGATACTGAGGTTGTCGAGATGCAGCGGGCAGGGAACTATCCGATGCTTCACTCCTACAGCAACCGTTCTATCGAGAACATGCTGCGCGAGTTCGGCAGCTATCGCTTTTTTCTGGCGAAGGACAGTCTGCGGGAAGTTATTATTACTCGTTGATTCGCCCCTTTTTTGGGGCGCATCTATGCGGTAAGAACATCAGCGCAGGCGTCCGGAGAACGGGCCTGCGCTGATGTTGTTTCAGGGACAGGGAACGGAGTCAGGATTTCTTTGCGCCCTTCTTCCTCTGCTCCTCCCACCGCTTCTTCATGGCTTCGGAGATGCGCTTGCGGCCAGCGGCGCTCAGTCTGCGCTTGCGCGGCGCGGTGGAGTTTTTGCTGCCTTTGGGTCGCCCGGGTGTGCGACCGGTTGTTCCGAGCAGCAGGGCGCGAGCTTGCTGTAGTTTGGCAATCTGCGCGTCGATTTCGTTGATAATGCGGCTGACTTCCACTTAGAACCTCCTGTTAGTTCCTGTATAGAGCACTCTTTTAAGTAGTAACGATGTACCTACTTAGTTTCAGTCACAACGATACAGAAGCAGTTAGTCCGTGGCAAACGACAGTATTCTAATATGAGCCGTTCAGGATGCTAGACTCATGGCGATGCGACAGATTCCATTGCGGCTTTGGGCGCTGGCCGTGCTTTCAGGCGTCCTTCAGGTCTTGCCGTTCCCCATTGCCGGCCCAGTACCTTTATGGCGCACGGAGTTTTGCTGGTTGGCGCTGATGCCGCTGCTTGCAGTGCTGATCAGCAGCAACCAGGCGGGCGAACCGCTTACGCTTCGTCAGGGCGCGATGCTTAGCTATGTCTGCGGATTTACCTGGTATCTGGGCAACTGTTACTGGATTTATCAGACGATGTATCTCTACGGCGGGCTTGCTAAGCCTGTTGCGGCAGGCATCCTGGTCTTGTTCTGTCTCTATCTGGGCCTGTATCACGCGCTGTTTGGAACGCTGATTGTCGCGGCGCGCAGGAGCCTCGGGCGAGGATATGCATTAGTGCTGGTTCCGTTTGCGTGGGTTGCCGTTGAGCTTGCACGTGCGCGCATCACGGGACTTCCATGGGACTTTCTTGGTATAACGCAGGTCGATAACCCGCTCCTGACGCGACTTGCGCCTGTAACTGGAGCTTATGGGATCTCGTTTGTGATTGCGGCTGTGAATGCTTTGTGGCTGACAAAAGTTCATGTGCGCAACAGCCGGTTCATTCGTCCTGCACTCACTCTGGCGATTGTTGTGACTGTAGCGGCATACGCCATTGGGCTGAACCGAATTAGAAATCCTCACTCTTCTCCTGCCTCTGCCAGCGCCACACTTGTTCAGGAAAACCTCTCGGTAGGAGCGGAGAGTAAAGATCCACAGGAGACCAAGCAGCAGCTCCTTGAATCCTTCTCGTATCTGAGCCGCTATCCTTCTTCAAAGTACTTTCTCGGCATTCCTGAGCTTCCGGGAACATCGTCCGTGGTTTTGCTGCGAGAACACCCTCCGGTGGATGGTGTCGCGGCAGACACGCCGCTGCCTACGCCAACGGACCTGATCGTCTGGCCCGAGTCACCTGCTCCGTTTGCTGATTACGATCCTGAGTTTCGCGCGTCGATTTCGTCTCTTGCTCGCGAGGCAGATGCGCCTGTGATTGTAGACAGTCTGGGAGTTACTCCTGATGCTTCCAGCAGGAGTGGTTACGACCGCTATAATTCCGCATCGTTTATCACGCCGAATGGGGAGTTTTCCGGCCGCTATGACAAGATGCATCTGGTACCTTTCGGTGAATATGTTCCATTCAAATCCGTCTTGTTCTTCGCAGGCGACCTGCTTGCCGAGGCCGGCGATCTATCGCACGGCACGCACCGGACTGTCTTCAACTATGGCGGACATAGTTATGGCACCTTCATCTGTTATGAATCGATCTTTGCTGACGAAGTGCGCCAGTTTGTGTTGAAGGGTGCGGACGTGCTGGTCAATATCTCCGATGACGGTTGGTATGGAGATACCAGCGCCCCGTGGCAACACCTGAACATGGTGCGGATGCGCGCGATTGAAAATCATCGATGGGTGCTGCGCGCCACCAATACGGGAGTTACTGCTGCCATTGATCCTTACGGCAGAGTTACGGAAGCTGCACCGCGCCACGTACGCACCAGCATTCAAGTGCGCTTTGGCTATGAGCACGACCTAACCTTCTATACGCGCTACGGCGATCTCTTTGCGTATCTCTGTGCGCTGGCGGCGGCTTTGGGTCTCGGTTTCAGTATGCGCAGGATGTTCCAGTAAAATAGTTTTATGATTAGCGATCTCGAATATTCCTACTCCCCGGTCCGCGAGAAAGTGCGCGATCTGCGGGAGTATCTTTGACGCGCCACGCCTACGCCGTGAATTAGCCACTATCGAAGAAAAGACCGCAGACCCAGCCATCTGGGCAGATCCTGCACGCTCGCAGCCGCTGATGCGCGAGCGTAAGCGGCTGGAGAACCTGTTGGCGGACGACGCGGCACTGGCGCGCCGCTCCGACGATATTGAGGCCTACTTCGAACTCGCGAAAGAGGGCGAAGATACCGAGGCCGATCTCGCTCGCGAGATTCCCGCGCTGGTCGAGTTTGCGGAGCATCTTGAATCGAAAACCATGCTCTCGGGTGAGAGTGACCCGCTGAATGCTATCGTCGTCGTGCATCCCGGTGCGGGCGGAACAGAGTCTCAGGACTGGGCCGAGATGCTGATGCGCATGTACATCCGCTGGGGCGAGCGCCAGAACTTCAAAGTCGAGATTAACGAGGTACAGGACGGCGATGAGGCCGGCATCAAGTCCGCGACGTTTACGATCTCGGGCGAATATGCGTTTGGATTGCTCTCGGGCGAGACTGGCGTGCATCGGCTGGTGCGCATCTCGCCGTTTGACTCGGCCAAGCGCCGCCACACCAGCTTCGCTTCGGTATTCGTCTCGCCTGAGATTGACGACACCATCGTTATCGACATCAAGGCAGAAGACCTGCGCATCGACACCTACCGCTCCGGCGGTAAGGGTGGCCAGCACGTCAACACGACCGACTCTGCCGTGCGCATCACGCACATTCCCACCGGCCTCGTTGCAGGCTGCCAGAACGAGCGTTCGCAGCATAAGAACAAAGAGAAGGCGATGAAGTTGCTGCGCTCGCGCCTCTATGAGTACGAGTTAGACAAAAAGAAGGCCATCAGCAGGAAGCTCGAAGACTCAAAGCTCGACATCAAGTTCGGCTCGCAGATTCGCAGCTATGTACTCCAGCCCTATCGCATGGCGAAGGACCTGCGCACGCGCGTCGAAGTGGGCGATGTGGACCGCGTGCTCGACGGCGATCTTGAACCCTTCATTCGCGGCTATCTGAAGATGCGGCGCGAAGGCAATATGCCTGCCGAGGTGAATGAGGATGACCTTACGTAACGAATTTTTCTGAGGCGAACTCACCTGATCGCGCATCCAACGATTCACCGGGGAACGAGAGGTGACGATGAGTGAGTCGAAGCATTCGGATAACGAGCAATACGAGCAGAATCCTCTGATCGACCAACTGCTTGCGCTGCTTCGGGGTGGGCAGGCGCATGTCACGTTTGACGATGCGGTGCGCGATTTTCCTGCCGATCTGCGTGGTGTGGTTCCGGAGAATTTGTCTCACTCGGCGTGGCAGGTGCTGGAACATCTCCGGATTGCACAGCGCGACATCCTTAATTTTTCCGCGCCTCCGACGGGCGGGTATCAGCCCATGCAGTGGCCGGACGATTACTGGCCGAAGTCTTCCACGCCGCCCGGCCTGAGTGCATGGGAGCAGTCGATCGCCGCCGTCCGCAAAGACCGTGAGCACTTCGAGGCGCTGCTGCTGAAGCCGGGTGTTGATCTGTACAAGCCGTTCCGCTGGGGTGAAGGGCAGAACCTGCTTCGAGAAGCACTGCTGATCGCGGACCACAATGCCTATCATCTTGGCGAATTCGTCGTCCTTCGACGCTTGCTTGGAATCTGGAACCCATAGACTGTTCGGTATGAATGAACCTGAAACAATCCGCGTCATGCTGGGCACCCCGCCGCGCACGATTGCTGTCATTGGCTTGTCGGCGAATCCTGCGAAGCCCAGCCACTATGTCCCTGCGTACATGCAGCAGCATGGCTATCGTATTCTGCCGGTCAACCCGACGGTGGGTTCAGTGCTGGGTGAGAGGTGCTATGGCTCGCTTGCCGAACTGCCCATCAAGCCTGACATCGTGAATGTCTTTCGCCTGCCGAAGTACATTCCGGGCATCGTGGACGAGATGCTCCAGCTTGGCTTTGAAAATCTCTGGGTGCAGCTTGGCATCGTCAACATGGAAGCGGCCGCGCGTGCCGAGGCAGGCGGCATCCGCGTGGTGATGGATCACTGCATTATGGTCGAGCACAGGCATCTGACAAATCTCTGACAAACGCTGCGGCCGGAAGCCCTACAATCGGTACAGATGACCATGCGCCGTCTCTCTACACTCCTTCTGTTCGCGGTCTGCGCTCTGCTATTCGGCGTATCTGCACGCGCGCAGATAGAGGTCGTCGGCGACGGGGGCCCGGGTCCGGCTACGGCGCAACATTTGAGGGTCGCGCTTATCGCGCCATCGTCGAGCGTCGCGCCTGGAGGCACGTTGCAGGTCGGCCTTCAGTTCAGGCTCGATGACCACTGGCATGTTTACTGGGTCAATGCGGGGGACTCCGGTGAGCCGCCAAAGATTACATGGGCGCTGCCCAAAGACATCACCGCTGGCCCGATGCAGTTTCCCATCCCGACGCGCCTGCCGCTCGGTCCGCTGATGGATTTTGGCTATGAGAACGGCGTCGTGTTTCCGATCAAGTTCGTCGCATCGCCCTATGCCAGGCCAGGCCCTGTTCATCTTGACGCGAAGATCGACTGGCTTGTCTGCCGCGAGGTCTGCATCCCCGGCAAGGCACATCTTGGGCTGAACCTCAACGTTGTCCGCGGAACTGTGCCTGTTGCGCCTACAGGCGACCTCGCGCAAGCCCTCAGCCTCATTCCTGGGCCGCCGCCCAGCAACGCGCAGTTCTCAGTTATGGGCGGCAGGCAGAACTTTGTCCTCACGCTGATTACGGGCACCCGTGAGACCAACGCAGAATTCTATCCGCTCGATCAGGAGCAGATTGCCAACGCTGCGCCGCAGGCTGTCGAGCCGCTGCCGAACGGTGTTCGGCTTCGCGTGTCGCGCGCGCCGGAACTAGTGAAACTGCCAGCGGAACTTCACGGCATCATCAAACTCAGCGCGGCGCGAGCATATGATGTTACCGCACCAGTTGTTCCAGGCGAAGTTCCCGTCGCTGCTGCGGTGAAGTCATCTTCAGCGGCCCCATGGAGCGCCATAGTCCTCGCATTTTTGGGCGGCATCATCCTCAACCTGATGCCATGTGTTTTTCCGGTGCTCTTCCTTAAGGGGCTTGCGCTGGTGCAGTCTTCGGGCGAGGAGCGCAGCCGCCTGCGTCGCCACGGCCTTATCTATACGCTTGGCATTCTGGTTTCGTTCTGGACCATTGTTGCTGTACTGTTGGCGTTGCGTTCAGGCGGCAGCCAGGCGGGATGGGGCTTCCAGCTTCAATCGCCGACGTTCGTCGCACTGCTGGCTTCGGGCATCTTCTTTTTTGCGCTCTCGCTGGCAGGGCAGTTCGAGATTGGACTTTCGCTGACCAGCGTCGGCGGCGATCTGGCAAAGAAGCCCGGCTATACCGGGAGCTTCTTCACGGGAGTGCTCGCCACTATCGTTGCTACGCCCTGCACAGCACCGCTGATGGGCGCAGCCATCGGCTTTGCGCTGGCGCAGTCTGTGGAGGTCACTTTTGCTGTCTTTACCGCACTCGCACTTGGGCTGGCCACTCCGTATCTCTTGCTGAGCTTTCAGCCTGCGTGGACACGTCTGCTTCCGCGACCAGGCTCCTGGATGGAGACGCTCAAGCACCTTACCGCGGTGCCCTTGTTCGGTACCGCCATCTGGCTCTCGTGGGTCTACGGCTACCTCTACTCCGGCGAAGGCGGAGTCGGGGTGCCGGGCGTGGATCACACGGTACACCTGCTCTGGTGCTTCCTCGGGCTGGCCATTGCCGGGTGGGTGCTCGGTAAGTGGCCTGCGCGGTGGAAGAGCGCCATCGCGGCGGTCATCATCGGCGCGATTGCGCTGGCGATTCCGTTGTATCAGCCGAAGGATACGACGCTCGTCTGGCAACCGTACTCGCAGCAGGCGCTCGATCAGGCCCGCTCCGCCGGTCGTCCTGTCTTTATCGACTTCACTGCCGCGTGGTGTTTGAGCTGTCAGGTCAACGAGCGGCTCGTTTTGAAGTCCACTGAGGTGCAGCACGAGTTCCGCAAGGGCAACGTCACGTTGCTCAAGGCTGACTGGACGCACTACGATCCGGAGATTACGAAAGAGCTCGCGTCGATTGGCCGCAGCGGCGTGCCTACGTATGTTATCTATCCGGCCAGAAAAGATGATCCTGCCGATGTTCTGCCTGAGCTGCTGACGAAGCAGATTGTCCTCGACGCTCTCAAAAGGGATCTGCACCCATGACCACCCATCAAGATGAACTGCAAATCCGAGCCGTCATCGACACATGGGCAAAAGCTACGGCCGAAGGCAACCTGAATGCCCTGCTGAATCTGATGACCGAAGACATAACCTTCCTCATCCCCGGCAAGCCACCGATGCATCGCTCCGAGTTCATCAGCGCGTTCCAATCAATGATTCGTTCTGTCCAGGCCCTGTCTCGCTCTACTGTGCAGGAGATTACCGTGAAGGACGACCTCGCTCTCTGCTGGAACTATATCGAAGTTGATATCGTCCCGCTCATGAGCGGAACCACAACGAAGCGCGCAGGTTACACTCTCACCGCCTTTCGCCGTGGCGTAGATGGTCAATGGCGCGTCTGGCGCGATGCAAACCTCGTCACCGCTGTCTAAGCCACTCTTGCTCGCGTAAACCAGGCAAGCGCAAAATACGTCCAGAACAGCAGAGGAGGTCCCAATGACCCAAACGGCCCGCACTCTGTCCATCGAGCCAAGTCAAGATGGTGAGCTGACGTATCTTCCGTGCCGCGCCGTTCTCAGGGATGGCAGCAGTTTCGATACTGTCTATGTCGTATCTGAGAAGCCTTATATCATATCAAGTACTCGGAATTTACCCTGAAGACGACAAAAGAAAAGCTCAATTCGTATTGAAGATGTCGTGCGAATAGAAGAGACAGCCGCTCGACTGCCTGCGAAATATGCAAACCAGCTTTATCGTGCTGGTGAGTCAGGTATGGGCTACACCATCTTCACAATCGTCTTCCTTGATGGCTCGCGGCAGGCATGCGTCACCGAAACGCCGTCGATTTTGTCCGGTATCCAGAGGGTTTGGGTGCAGAGGACGTATCTGCTGTACTTCCACGCGAAGGGCGCAGAGATGACTCCCTCGTTAGAGCGCCTCATTGGTATTGGTGTTTGTATTCTGAATAGATTTAGCGGGTGCCATGGCTGCTCTTCTTGATCCGCTCGATCTCATCCATCCGTTGCGCCAGCAGCTTCTCGCGCCCTTCATTCGTGGGTTGATAGTAGCGCCGCCCGGCCAGCGAACGAGGCAGACACTCCATGTCCGCAACGCGGCCCTCGACATCGTGCGCGTACTGGTAGCCTTTGCCGTAGTCCAGCTCCTTCATCAGCTTCGTCGGAGCGTTGCGCAGATGGAGCGGAACCGGCTCTGCGGCTGTGGCCTCGATATCCGCCTGCACTGCGCCGTAGGCTGTGTAGATTGCGTTCGACTTCGGTGCGAGCGCGAGATACACCACCGCCTGGGCCAGCGCCAGTTCGCCTTCCGGGTGTCCAAGAAAGTGCATCGCGTCTTTTGCGCTCAGGCAGAGATTCAGCGCCTCAGGCGCGGCCAGGCCGATGTCTTCGACGGCCATCCGCACAATGCGCCGCGCGCAGTACATGGGGTCTTCGCCTGCTTCGAGCATCCGTCCGAGCCAGTAGAGCGCGGCGTCAGGGTCGGAGTTGCGCACGCTCTTGTGTAGCGCCGAGATGATGTCGTAGTGCTGCTCGCCGTGTTTGTCATAGAGCAGCACGCGACGTTGCAATGCCTCGGCAGCCAGCGGCTTTGTGATGAGCTTTTCGCCGCGCCCCTCTGCCAGCTTCACAGCGACATCGATTGCATTCAGCGCATTGCGCGCATCGCCACTTGCGTATGCGGCAATCGTAGCGAGAGCTTCATCGTCGGCCTCGATTGCTGACGTTCCAAGCCCACGTTCGGCATCGGTGAGTGCGCGTTTGAGAAGCGAGACAATCTGCTCCTCAGCCAGCGGCTGCAGCGTATATACGCGGCAACGCGAGAGCAGCGCGGCGATGATTTCGAAGGAAGGATTCTCCGTCGTTGCGCCGATCAGCCGGATCGTCCCGCGTTCGACATACGGCAGAAACGCATCCTGCTGGGCTTTGTTGAAGCGGTGGATCTCATCGACGAACAAAATCGTACGCGAGCCGAACTGTGCCGCCTTTTCGGCTTCGGCCATCACCTGCTTGATCTCTTTGATGCCTGAGAGCACGGCGGAAAACTCGATGAAGCTGGCCTGCGTCATGTGGGCGATGATTTTTGCCAGTGTTGTCTTGCCTGTGCCCGGAGGCCCCCAGAAGATCATCGAGGTGGCATCATCGCCCTCGATCGCAAGACGCAGCGGCTTGCCGGGCCCAAGCAGATGTTCCTGCCCTACATATTCATCGAGCGTGCGCGGACGCATTCGCTCGGCGAGAGGCACCTGCCGCGCGCGGGACGCGGGGCCAGCTATCGGCGAAGCATCGAACAAGCTCATCGCTTCACCTCCGGCGGATTTGTTGTCCGCTGTCGTGAAGCCTCATAGAGCAGCAGCGATCCGGCAATCGCTGCATTCAGACTTTCTACCGGGCCAGGGCAGGGAATGGTTACACACTCATCTGCGAGTTTGAGCCATTCAGCGCTCAGCCCGGCGCCCTCGTTGCCGATCATCACCGCGCAGGCATTCGCGAAGTTTGTGTCCTGCACGGATTTTGTGTGTGGGGCAGCCGAGCCAACGGCAGCCAGCAGATGCACACCGCGCTTCTTCAGTCCCGCTACATCATCCGGCGTCGCCGCTACGACAGGCACGCGAAACACGGAGCCGACGCTGGCTCTGAGCGCTTTCTGATTCCACGGGCTCACCGTGCCTGGAGTTGTCAGCACGCCCGTTGCGCCGAAGGCCTCCGCCGAGCGAATGAGCGTTCCCAGATTTCCCGGGTCCTGCAAGCCTGCCGCTATCAGAATCAGCGGAGCTTTGCCGACAACATCCATGAGCGCAAACAGCGGAGGCTCAATCAGCGCCGCGATTCCTTGCGGAGACGGTGTCTCGACGGCGCTGCGAAACACATCGGCGGTGAGACGCAGCACCTCAGTCTTTTGCGGAATGCTTGACGGCAGCTCGCGGCGCTCCGTCGCAAAGAGCACCTTCACGGCGACGCCGCTGCGCATCGCTTCGGTCAGCAGGTGGTCGCCTTCAATCGCCACCAGTCCACCGCTCAATCGTGCGTTGCCTTCAAAGGCGGCGCGCAACTGCTTCACGCGCGCATTTGTCCTGCTCGAAATTAGCGTCTCAGAAATTGGCATCTTCGCAAATCTTACGCCGTGGCCGCTGATCGGTCTTGCGCATGGCGACGGTTTATACAAGCATCTTCGCCATCTCATACTCCTCAAGTGCCGGATCGTTCGGATACGGTTCTGTCCGTCCGGTTGGCGAGAATCCGAGTTTGCGATAAAAGTCCATCGCCGGGTAGTTGCTGCTCGTCACCATCAGACGCAGTCTTCGAGCGCCGTGCGCTACGGCCCAGTGTGCTACAGCTTCAACCAGCATTCTGCCCATGCCAGTTTTGCGCTGCCTCTGCGCGACCCACATCGAAAGCAACTGGGCGGTCTGGGGGTCATCTTCGTCGAGAAAGCACACGGCGATTCCGCAGTACTCTGCGGTATCCAGCGCGAGATAGCCGACCGCCTGGTTGCTGCACAGCCTCACAGCGCGGGCGATCCACTCGTTGTCGTCAAGCCGTGACTCCTTTTGAAACGTGCTGCCAAAGGCACTCGGCACATCACTTAATGCGCGAAGCCGAACTGCTTTGTAACTCATTGCGAGTTCTGGAGTGATAGGACATATCGCGGCCATATATTCAACCTATTTGGGATATGGTTCGACTATAGCGGACCTGACCTCCAGAGCGACGCGCTGCCGTTCAGCATCTATCATGAGAAGTGGCGGTATGCTAATGGTGCGAGACAGAGTTCTTATTCCGCCCAGTCCCGAATGGACGAAGATCCAAGGCGCAGGAGCTAGATTTTGACGGCTGAAACACTTCGTATTCATCCCGACGAGCCCGAACCCGAGTTGATTCACCACGTCGTCAAGAGCCTCAGCTGCGGCAACGTCGTGGCCCTGCCTACGGATACCTTCTACGGTCTCGCCGTCGATCCCGTCAATCTGAAGGCTGTGGACCGCATCTACGAGTTGAAGGCCCGTGCGCGTCATAAACCGCTTTCGCTGCTCATCGCAGAAGTTGCGCAGGCCTACGAACTGGCGCGCAACATCGACTCTGCCTTCGACCGGCTCGCGGAAAAATTCTGGCCCGGACCACTCACTATCATCGTCAAGGCTGGTTCTCGTCTGCCGCTGCGCGTTACAGCCAATACGGGCAATCTCGCCTTGCGAGTGCCGGAAGCGGCGATTCCGCGCGCGGTGGTCAAAAGCCTTGGCCTGCCTATCACGGCGACTTCGGCCAATCTCTCGGGCCTGCCGGAGTGTACTTATGCGAGCGGCGTCCGCGAACAGCTTGGCGACAAAATTCCGCTCATCGTCGATGGCGGCCCAACCGCGCGCGCTACGGCGACCACCATCGTCGATGTCTCCGGCGGCGGCAACTCATGGATGATTGTCCGCGAGGGCGCCATTCCCACGCACGAGATCGCTCTTACGCTCCAGCGTTAGAATGGTCTGTCGTCCATTGCGCCGGCGATTGAGCGCCGCTTGTTCCAGGTAGTTTTCGGTCTTGTCCTTCTCTCACATGATTGTTTCCCAATCCAACCTGAGGCGTCACGGCACCATCTGGGGGCAACTCTTCCGCCATTTGCTCGTGCTTGGTCTGTTGCTTGCGGCAGGGTGGTGCTACTGGGTCTATTGGCAGATTAACGCTGTCGCCAGCCAGGACAACGCGCAGCACGCTGATGCCATCGCGGTCTTCGGCGCGGCGGAGTACAACGGTCGCCCGTCGCCAGTCTTTCATGCACGGCTCGACCATGCCGTTGATCTCTATCGCAGGCAGATTGCGCCGGTCATCATCACGCTTGGCGGAGGCGGCGACAAGGACTCCGGCAAGACCGAGGGCGGAGTTGGCCGCGATTATCTCCTGGCCAACGGCGTTCCCTTCGGCAGCATCATCGCGGAAACCCGCTCCACCGACACCGAGCAGCAGGTCAATCGGCTGGCCGAAATCGCCCGTGAAAATGGTTTTCATCACATCGTCGTCGTCTCCGATGGAACGCACCTGTTCCGCATCCGGGCGCTCTGCGAGAATGCCGGGCTAGACGTCTACACGTCGCCGCGCGCGACCATCGGCCATCTGGATCGCTACGACATGGCCTCGCGGTACTTTCACGAGATACTCAGCTACAGCGCCTGGTGTGTCGGCTTCAACACCGACTGGCTGGAAGGCAAGGAAGACCCGTATTAATAGGCGGCCTGGTTTCGCCGAGGCCTGATTGGTCACTCATCGTGCAAGCGTGTACGCAAGCACAGCTGCCAGCACGGTCGAAGCAAAGTTCACCCAGTCATTGCCGATCCATCCCGACCTTTCGACAGTTGCGCCGAGAACGCTGTCGAAGATCAAGCCTGCGAGGCTCGCGCCGAAGGCAATCAGGGCTGCGTGAAGGGAAATGGCCCCGCACAAAACTGCAACCGCAGCGACTGCCGCAGCCGCTGCCGCACCGAGCGCAGTTCCTATCAGGCTCACTCCGCCGTCGGTGCCTGCCGGAACGCGCCGTCCGGTTGTGATCATCCTGGTTGTGCCGCCGAGCGCCTGGCCCATTTCGGACGAGACTGTATCTGCTGTTGTCTCTGCGAGCGCTGCAATACACGCAGCGAGCCATGCTCCGGAGATGCCAGACGCGCACAGGCCAGCGATGCCGAGGTTGGCCACGATCTGCGAGGCGCGTCGTCCCTGCCGGGGTTCGCCTGCCCCCATGGCCTCTTTTCTGCGTCGCCCAAAGCGGGTTGCGGCAAACGTTAGGGTGAATAGCACCAATAATGAGGGCAAAGCAGTATCCAGCCACTCCGTCGGCTGGGCCAGCAGCAGATTCATGCAGACGACCCCGCCCAGTGCGGCTGCGGGCCATGTCGCCGCGCGGATTCTCCATACCAGCAGGGCAAAACCGGCGCTGAAGGAAGCAGCCGCAGCCGGCCACCGGAGGAGCATCTCGCCCCAGGGCTGCGACCATAGCTCAAGTGCCATCACTGCCAGCAGCAGCATGCCCACTGGCCAGACCAGCAATCTCGACTGCAACCGGTCGCGCCCGGGCGAGATTGCCTTCCGCCACCCGCCTCCTGCTCCTGCTTGTATTTCTCCGTCCATAGTCAGCTTCATCCCCCTCCGTGATTTACAATCAATCCTTGAGCATAGCCAACACCAGCAGCATGTGGGAGCAGTTTTGCACTTAGCAGGAATTGAAGCAGAGAAGATCACTCAGGCGCGGCCGCTCCGGCGTTCGATGCGTTCCCTCATCCAGTCCGCCGCAGGCGCTGCTGTTCTCGTGGCGCTCATCGGATGCGGTAACACGTACCGTCCGGTAGTTACGGCGATCAACCCTGTTGGTCCCGCAGGCCAGCCGCAGAAATTTGCGATTGCCATTTCAAGCCCCAGCCCGACCTCTCCCGGGATTACCACGTTTGTGGACTTCTCGGGCGACACGATCCTCATCACGGCAAACGTCGGCGTTAACCCCTACTACCTCGCGCTCGATCCCACTGGCGGTACTGGCTATACGCTGAATGGTGACAAAACACTGACCAGCTTCCCCATCAGCACCAACCTGCTGAGCAGCCAGGTTCAGCAGAGCACACTGCTCGATAACAACGGCGTACTGCCGCTGACGATTAACCCGGAAGGCACCAATACCTACATCACGCAGCCGGGGCGCAACTCCGTCGCGCAGTACGTCAGTTCGCCGCTGGCTCTCCATCAGGAACTGCCCATCGACCCGGCCTTCACACCCGTTTACGTGGCTGGCGTCAGAAACGCTCCGCGTGTCTTCGTGATCAGCAAGGCCAATGGCGGCGGCCCGGGCCAGGTCTCCACGATCGAGACCTCCAGCGATACCATCGACGCCACACCCATTCCAGTTGGCACGAACCCGGTCTATGGCGTGATGACTGCCGACACCCGGCGCGCCTTCATCATGAACAAGGGCAGCAACAGCGTCAGCGTCATTAACTCGCAGACGAACCAACTCGACACGCCCACCTCCGTCCTGACGGACCCGGCAGCCGTAGCGCCGCTCTGGGCGGACTTTGCCCCGACGCTCAATGAGCTTGTCGTCGCCAATGCGGGCGACGGCGTCAATCCGGGCTCGGTCAGCATCTTCAGCATCCCACTCTGCACGGCGAACGCCCAGCCTACCAACCCAAACTGCGATCCGAATAACCCGGTCGATGCGGTGGGCTTCGGCACGCTGATCGCCAACGTTCCGGTCGGCATCAATCCGGTTATGGTCGCCGTACTACAGGACGGCACCCGTGCCTATGTTCTCAACGCCGGCACCCCGAGCCTGCCCTGCGCTGCTCCACCCGCTGTCCCCGGCAAAAGCACTGTTTGTTCAGTATCGGTCGTCAATCTCACCAGCAACACGGTCACGGCGACCATCCCCCTTCCGCTTTCGACCAACGCGCTGACCCCAACGCAGAACGGCCACCCGAACTGGATTGCCGTGACCACGGGAACGCCCACCGGCAAGGTTTACGTCACCTCGGCCGAGACGAATTTCCTCACTGTTATCCGTACCGACACCGACTCGGTCCAGACCGAGATTCCTCTTCAGGGAGCAGGTATCAGCGTTCGCGTCACTGCTCCCTGATTCACTTTCCGTATAGAGAAGTCAGCAAAGGGCCATCCGCGCGATGGCCTTTTGCTTTTGCAGTCAACCGGGCAGTGTACCGGCTATTCGCCGGCCAGAATGATGGGCAGGGTCGGCTTCGTTGCTCCGCCTTCGGCTTCAATCGTTACCCCGAACGCCTTCGCCTCCACGCCTTTCGGCAGCGTTGGCAGGAGCACGCTGGCGTGCCCTTTCGCGTCCGGTTGAAACGTTCCTGCTGGAACTGGCGCCGCCCCGCTGGCCGGAATCAGCCACAGCTCATACACCTTTGCCGGAGGCAGCGGCTCCAGGTTATCGGCAACGAAGATCAGCGTGCCTCTGCTGGCCACGTAGGTCGCCCGGCCCTGCGGTGTGGGTTTCTCAGTAGGGGTCACATTCAGCACCACCCGCTTTGCCGTGGGATCGGTGAGCGCCTCCATCACCTGCCGTGCTTCGGCGACTCCCGGCAAGGCCTGGTTCATGGTGCTCGACTGGGTTGCAATGATGCTCCTGAGTGCATCACGCTGTTGGTATAGATTGCCCGCAGCAAAGGCCAGTGCAGCAGCAGCTGCCCATCCCAGCCACGGTAAGAGCCTTCCCGCTGGGCGGCGATGGGGGGGGTCTTCCTCCGGTAGGTATTCTCCGCGTCCAAGACCGCGTCCGTAGCTTGCCAGCGGAATCGTCTCGTGCTCAGACTCCTGCTTTTCCGGCACGCGGTCGATGGGGATGGTCTTCTTTTCCCGTGCTACCTGCTTCAACAACCGTTCGCGGGCCTCAGCCGATGGCGTGTGCAGATCTACGGTATGGGCGTATGCTGCCAGGTCCCCTTGCACTTCAGTCAGGTTCTGGCGGCACGCTGCACACTGCTCCACGTGCGCCGCCACCGCTGCCGCTTCGTCCTGCGGAAGCAGTTGCATGGCAAACAGCGCCAGGTCTTCCGGTTCGAAATGTCTGGCCGTGTTCATGCCGTCAGCGCCTTTCTCAGCGTTATGAGCGCGCTGCGTATTCTGGTCTTGACGGTCCCCAACGGCTCGCCCGTCATCTCGGCAATCTCAGTGTGGGTCAGTCCGTCGAAGAATGCCATCTCCAGCGTCTTGCGCTGTTCAAGAGGCAACTGGCGAACCACCACACGCGCTTTCTCCATCATGCTGTCCCGTTCCGCCTCGTTGGCCAGATTGTAGCTGGAAGGCAGCGTTAGCTCATCCACCTGATCCATGGGCCGCTTCCTGCGCAGGGCGTCGATTGCGCGATTCCGCGAGACCACCGCCAGCCATCCACCCAGGCTGCCTCGTGTCGCCTCAAAGCCGCCCGGGTTGCGCCATATCTGCATAAAGATTTCCTGGAGCACATCTTCAGCGGCAGCCGAATCCCGGAGCACGCGCAACGCAACCGAATAGACCACCTTCGAATAGCGGTCATACAACGCCGCCATGGCCTGCTCATCGCCTTTCCGCACCTGCCCCAGCAACACGGCGTCTTCCTCCCGCGATGGCGGAGGGGAGTTCACCAGCCCCGTCTCTCTATACATAGAACGCACCCGGGTTCGCGGTAGATTCGCTCAGCATGAAAATTTACCATCCTCAGGCAACCTGCTTCCGAGCGGCAAGCTGCCCGGCCCAATCGCTGCCCAAATCACTGTCTTAGCCACTTTACCCGAAAACACCGGTGCGCATTGCACAGCGAAAACCGCTCAGGTGAAACTGCTATAAGAAGGAGAAGCGCCGGCATGAAAACACGCCTCGACAAATTGCTCGTCGATCAGGGCCACGCCGCCTCCCGCGAGCGTGCGCAGGCGCTCATCCTTGCCGGTCGTGTGCTCGTCAACGAGCAGCGCGTCGACAAGCCTGGTGCGCCCATTGCGCCGGATGCAGCTATCCGTCTGCTCGGCTCGGACTTGAAATACGTCAGCCGCGGTGGACTCAAGCTCGAACGCGCCCTGGAACATTGGCGCGTCGCTCTCCAGGATCGCGCCTGCATCGACATTGGAACCTCCACCGGGGGGTTCACCGACTGTATGCTGCAATCGGGTGCGGCCTCCGTCCTCGCCATCGATACCGGCTACGGTCAGATAGCTCAGAAGCTCCGCTCCGACCCGCGCGTCACCCTCCGCGAACGTACCAATGCACGCTTGCTCACCCCCGGCGAGCTTCTGATGCAGGCGAACGCAGGTGGCCCTCCTCCACCCAGTGAGAGACATGCCATTTCTTTCCTCGCCATGGACGTTTCGTTCATCTCCGCTACGCTTGTCGTCCCTCCGGTCATCGCTGCGCTTTGCGAAGCCGGCCAGCGATGGCGAGGCGAGGCAGTGATTCTCATCAAGCCGCAGTTCGAGGCCGGACGCGGCAACGTTGGCAAGGGTGGCATTGTCCGCGATCCGGAAGCCCGTAAACAGGCCGTGGAGCGTGTATCGAGTTGTGTGGTCGAGCAGGGAGGCGAGCAGATCGAGGTCATCGACTCTCCCATTCTCGGAATGGAAGGCAACCACGAGTATCTGCTCCACGCCGTCTTCCGTTAGGGCGATAGAGCGTCAGCCGCCGCAGCAAACTAATCGTAGGAACTGGTCGGCCACATCTTCACAGGCCTTCCTGTCGTGTCCTTGTACATCTCGCGCAGTTGTCGTAGTTGGCTAACAAGGTCCTGAACAGTCTGTTCATACGCTGGATGTACTTTGTAGCCGCTCCACTTGAACAGGTTCTCCATTTCGTCGGGGTCCTTTTCCAGATCGAATAACTCCCACTCGTTGATGGTGTAGTAGCTGATGAGCTTGTATCTGCTGGTGCGAATCCCGTAGTGCGGCATGACCCAGTGCGGAGATCCCAACTCGTAATAGTGGTAGTAGAACGAAGTCCGCCAGTCCGAAGGAGTCTCTCCCTTCAGCAGTGGAACCAGGCTCTTTCCCTGCATCGACTCCGGTACGGGATGCCCCACCAGGTCAAGCACCGTCGGCGCGTTGTCGATATTGACCACCCACTCACTCCTTACGCTGCCTGGCTTGACTACTCCCGGATAGCGCACCATCCACGGCACTCGGATCGCCTGCTCGTACATAAATCGCTTGTCGAACCAGCCGTGGTCACCCAGGAAAAACCCGTGATCAGTGGTGTAGACGACGATCGTGTTCTCCGACAGGCCGGACTTGTCCAGAAACTCCAGCAGCCTGCCGATGTTGTCGTCCTGCGAGCGCAGAGTGCCCAGAAAGTGCTCCATGAACTTCTGATAGTTCCACTGCTTCCTCTGCCTCCCGGTCAGGTCGCTCGGCGGATGAAAGTCCGGCATGTTCTCAATGCGCATCTTCGCCTCGCGCGCGGGAGCGGCGCGGTGCGAGTAATCGTCCCAGAAAGTCGCCGGTTCGGGAATGCGTGTGTTGTCGTAGAGATGCTCATACTTGTGCGGAGGGTCGAACGGCCGGTGCGCGTTGAAGAACTGGACCATCATCATGAATGGCGCACCGTCCTTGCGGAGTTGCTCGATGCCCTTCATCGCCAGGTCGGTGATGTTGTCTGTCTCGTAGCCGGGATAGATCGCCTTCACGATCTCCGTGCTGCCCAGACCTGGATTCTGTAGATAGCCGTTGGGATCGTAGTACGGACCTCCCGCGCCATTCTTGTAGATGAAGTAGTCGAACCCTCACTCACCCGGATTGGCCGGAAGATGCCATTTGCCGACAGTGCCCGTTCCGTAACCCATTTGTTTGAGCAGTTTCGGAAACGTCACCTGCGACGCATCAAAGTGCGCGGGCGTCTCTTCGTCGATGGTGTCCTGCGGATTTGTGGTCATCCCGTTCACGTGCGTGTACGTGCCGGTCAGCAGTGTGGCGCGGCTTGGAGCGCACAGTGCGTTCGTCGTAAAACTGTTCTCAAACCGCATCCCTTCATTGGCAATACGGTCGATGTTTGGCGTCTTGATGAGCGTGCTGCCATAACAGCCGAGCGCCGATACGGGTACGCCTTCGCCGGTGATCCACAGGATATTGGGGCGTAGCGAACGCGGTGCCGGAGTGCCGGCGCGCGCAGCAGCGGATGCGGACATCGCTGGCTGCTCCACGGCTACCCTGGAAAAGAAGCTGGAGCCTAATGCGGCGCCACCTAGCTGTTTCATTGCCTGTCTTCTGGAAATGCCGCCCATTTCATTCCCCATGATCGATGGTTAGCCTCGTAATCGTTTGAGTCTGTGTCTCTCAATCGCTGCAACGACACGTAAGCGTACTTCCCAGGCAGTGCTTAAAGCAATGGAGCATGTCATCCGCATGTTGCCCTTGCCATTCCGTTTAGCGGAATATACGATGTTCACCCATACTCCGGGGAGCGATCCATGGCGTCAGCTAAAAAGAAGACCGTGCGTACCAAAGAGACCATTCATGCAGCAGTTGAAGAACCCGTGCGTCGCGGCGACCGCAACGAGTCTCTTACCGTTCTTCGTGCCTGCGACGTGCTCAAGGCATTCCGCAATTTGGGAGAAGAACTTCCTCTAGGCGAGGTCGTCAGCCGCACCGGGTTGCCCAAAACGACGGCCTTTCGCTTGCTCCGCACGCTCATCCACGGTGGCTTGCTCGAACGTTCCAGCTCCGGCATCTATCGCAACCTCTTCGGCCCTGTCACCAGGCAGCCGTTCCGCATCGGCTTTGCCGCTCAGGGAGACTCCGAGTTCTGCCGCGCCGTCACCGAAAGCATGGAGACCGCTGCGCTCCGCGAGCATGTCAATCTGATCACCGTCAACAACCGTTACTCTGCACGCGAAGCATTGCGCAACGCCGACCTTCTCATCAAAGAGCGCGTCGATCTCATCCTCGAATACCAGACCTACGAGCGCGTCGCACCTGTCATTGCCTCTAAGTTCCTTGAAGCGAATACGCCCGTCATCGCCATCGAGATTCCGCATCCCGGAGCGACCTACTTCGGCGCCAACAACTACAAGGCAGGATTGATCGGGGGCAAGGCACTTGGCCGTTGGGCACGCGAACATTGGGATGGCAAAGTGGATCGCCTGCTTCTGCTTGAGTTGCCCATCGCCGGTTCTCTGCTGGAACTCCGCGTGACCGGACTCGTTGATGGCCTCCGCTCCGAGTTGCCCGGCATCGCCAGCGTCCCGGTTATCCACCTCAATGGGCGAGGCGACTTTGAGCAGGTGCTTGAAGTGCTGCGCCAATACCTGCGCCGCGCTCCGGCCAAACGCACCCTCGTTGGTACGGTCAACGACATCTGCGCTCTGGCCGCGCTGCGCGCCTTTGAAGAGGCCGGAGCCAGCGAGCGCGTCGCTGTCGTCGGCCAGAATGCCATCCTTGATGCGCGCAATGAGCTGCGTCGTCCGAATACGCGCCTCGTCGGTACAGTCGCTTACTTTCCGGAGCGATACGGCGACGAGGTCATCCCCCTTGCTCTGCAGATACTCCATAAAAAGCCTGTGCCCTCGACCGTCTTCGTCAAACACCAGCTCATCACCTCGCGTAACGTCGATCTGATCTACCCGCTCGACGAGCGCCGGGACTTTAAATCAGGCCAAATCGGCAACCTTCGCGCAGCTTCCGCTCGTTCCAGATAGCGGAATGCAACAGAGCATTTGCGGTGCCCTATTCATCCACCCATCACAGCAGTAGACTCGACCTCGTGAAGCTCACTCGCCGCACATTTCTCAAGAGCATCGGCGCGGCCGCCGCTCTGCCTGCGCCAGCCATCGCAGCAGCATCTGCGCGCGAGCCTTTCCGTGAGTTCCCCTACTCCGCTGTCCAGCTCACCTCAGGACCACTGAAGCGGCATTACGAGGCGATTCATGCTCACTACCTAAGCCTCGACAACGACCGCCTGCTTAAGGTCTACCGCCAGCGAGCCGGGCTGCCAGCGCCAGGCCGCGACATGGGCGGTTGGTACGACCTGAACGGCTTCGTCCCCGGCCACTCGCTGGGCCAGTACATCTCCGGCCTCGCGCGTTTCGGCGCCTCCTCCGGTGACGAGGCCTGCCACGAAAAAGTTCACGTGCTCGTCGAAGGCTTCGCAGCCACACTCGGTCCGGACAACCAGAGCATTCTGCGACCAGAGACAAATCTCTGGCCCTGCTACATTCTCGACAAACACTTCGCTGGCCTCATCAACGCCGCTACATTGAGCAACGTCGCCAACGCGCGCGACCTGCTCACCCGCGTCCTCGACGGTGCGAAGACGTTGCTCCCCGCAAAGGGGCGTGACCGCATCGGCAAGAAGAATCCACCCTACGACGAAACCTACGTCATGCCGGAGAACCTCTTCACCGCGCACGCGCTCACCGGCAACCCGGTCTTCCATGAGCTTGCCGTGCGCTACCTGCTCGATCGCGAGTTCTTTGACCCGCTTGCCCGCGGAGGCAATCCCTTTCCCGGTCAACACGCCTACTCGCACGCCATCGCGCTTAGCTCCGGAGCAAAAGCGTACCTCACGCTCGGCGATAGCAAATATCACGACGTCATCCAAAATGCCTTCACGCTCCTCACCACCCAACAGCAGTTCGCCAGCGGAGGCTGGGGGCCGAACGAGACCTTTATCACGCCGCACAAGGGCGAGTTGTACGCTGCGCTCCAAACGACTGAAGACCACTTCGAGACGCCGTGTGGCTCCTATGCCGCGACCAAACTTGCGCGTTATCTAATCCGCACCGCCAGTGACCCGCGCCATCTCGTCCCCTACGGCGACAACCTGGAGCGCGTCCTCTACAACACCATCCTCGCCGCGAAGATGCCCGACTCTGACGGCGATTACTTCTACTACTCCACCTACTCCCCCAACGCGATAAAGGTGTATTACCCGAAGAAGTGGCCTTGCTGCTCCGGCACACTCGCGCAGACTGTCGCAGACTATCCGCTCAACCTCTACTTCCTCTCGCCCACCGGCATCCACATCAACACCTACACCTCTTCGCAAGTGACGTGGAAGCAGGGAAGCACTCCCGTCAAGCTGACGCAAACTACGAATTATCCAACAGAAAACACGGTCGCCATCACACTCCACCTCGGAGCACCAACAACATTCACCATTACGCTACGTGTCCCGTCGTGGACACCCTCAGCCGCGTCGATCAAAATCAACGACGCGCCCACGATCAAGGCTGCGCCCGGGACGCTGGCCACTCTCCGCGCGCTCTGGCGCTCCGGCGACCGCATCATCATCACGATTCCGCAGGATTTTCGTATTGAGCTCATCGACGAGCTGCATCCCGAAACCGTCGCGCTGATGCGCGGTCCTGTGCAATACGCCGCGTTGAATCCACCCACCAATCTCGTAAAAGCGAGGCTTCCGCTACCCTCAAGTCTTAAGCAAATCGCTCCCGAAACCTTCGTCGAAGACTACGAAGGCCGTCGACTCATCTTTGTCCCGTTCTACCGCATTCAGAACGAGACCTACACCGCATACTTCACCCGCGCCTGATCTGTCTTTGCCGTTGTAGCTGTCTTTCCTTCAACTCGGCACGAACTCTCGGGTGTACCATCCATCGCGCTTTGTGCGATGGGTAGGATGCATCACCTTCATCCATCGGTTTGTGTTGTTGTAGTCGCTGTCAAACTCATGAACGATCATCAAGTACCAAACCGCATTTACGCCACCTACTGGATTGAAAGCGCCTACCCGCTTGCCGATGCCGCAGCCATCATGGCGGGCGAGCAGTCCACCGGGACTTTTCTTCGTGTTCCCGGAGAGACTGACGAGCTGCGCAAAAAATTTGCCGCCAGAGTGGAAGCTCTCGAAGAGCAAGGGCCAGTCACAAGCCCAAGCCTCCCCGGTTCCGGAACGCCGAAGAACTGGGATGGCAAGCGCCGCACTGCGCACGTCACACTCTCATGGCCGCTCTACAACATCGGTCCCAGCCTGCCCAACCTGCTGGCCACTGTCGCGGGAAATCTCTCTGAACTGAAGCCGTTCTCTGGGCTCAAACTGCTCGATCTCACGTTGCCGCCAGAGTTTTTGACTCAATATCAAGGCCCGCAGTTTGGCGTCGCAGGTACGCGCACACTGACGAGTGTGTATGGCCGTCCTATCATCGGCACCATTATCAAACCCAGCATCGGCCAGACGCCCGAGGCCACGGCGCAGCAGGTCAAAACGCTCGCCGAAGCAGGCATCGACTTCGTCAAAGACGATGAACTTCAGTCCGACGGCCCGCACTGTCCCTTCAACGCGCGAGTCTCTGCTGTGCTCGATGTGTTGAACACGCACGCCGCGCGTACCGGCAAGCGTGTCATGTATGCGGCCAACATTACCGGCGACCTCGACCAGATGCTCGAACGACTCGCACATATCGAGGCAAACGGTGGCACCTGCGCGATGGTCAGTATGAACTCCATCGGATTGCCTGCCATGAAGATCATCCGCAGGCACGCGCACGTCGCGATTCACGGACACCGCAACGGCTGGGGCATGATGAGCCGCAGCCCCGCCATCGGCATGTCGTTCATCGCGTTTCAGAAACTCTGGCGCGTTGCCGGTATCGACCATACTCACGTCAATGGTTTGCGCAACAAATTTTGCGAGTCGGACGAGTCCGTGATTGACTCCGCGCGCACCTGTCTTACGCCGATGTTCTCCGCGCCAAACAAAGGATGCGAGGTCATGCCCGTTTTTTCTTCGGGGCAGTCAGCGCGGCAGGCTCCCGACACTTACCATGCGCTCGGGACGACCGATCTGATTTATGCCTGCGGAGGAGGCATTATGGGCCATCCGCAAGGAGTTGCCGCCGGGGTGCAGAGTCTGCAGCAGGCATGGGAGGCGGCAGTGCAGAGTATTCCGCTCACGGCCTATGCCGAAACACACACCGAACTCAAAGCTGCTCTCGAACTCTTCGGGGCCTGACGTCGATGCTCTATACCTTCTATGGCGACGACTTTACGGGCTCCACCGACGTGCTCGAACAGCTCGCGTCCAACGGCGTTCCGTCCGTACTTTTCCTCGCGGAGCCAACTCCAGAGCAGCGAGAGAGGTTCGCAGATGTTGAAGCCATCGGCATCGCCGGAGACAGCCGCTCGCGCTCGCCTCAATGGATGACCGAAAACCTTCCACGCATCTTCGCCACGCTCCGGTCCTTCCGTGCGTCCGTCAACCACTACAAAGTCTGTTCCACATTCGACTCCAGCTCCACACATGGGAGTATCGGCAGGGCGCTTGAACTGGGCCGCGGTGTCTTCCATCCCACGTTTGTTCCCATCGTCGTCGCTGCGCCGCATCTTGGTCGTTATGTCGTCAACGGAAGCCTCTTTGCTGCTGCGCCTGATGGCCAGATCAAACGCATCGACCAGCACCCTATGGCGAACCACCCCGTTACGCCCATGCGCGAACCCGACCTGCGCAAACATCTCGCCGCACAGACGATCACGCCCATCGGTCTTGCTGCCCATCACACAGAAACCGAACTCAACCTTCAACTCCAGTCAGGCGCCGAAGCCATCCTCTTCGATGGAGCAGACGAGCAGGCACTTGCCGCTACAGGCGAACTCCTCTGGCGCTATGCGCAACGAAATTCACTCTTCGCCGTCGGAAGTTCCGGTCTCACTGCTGCTCTGATTCCGGCATGGCGCAACGCCGCGCTCATTGCGAATCGGCAACCTGTTCCGGCTCAATCGCAGAACTCAGGTCCATTGCTCGTCCTCAGCGGTTCCTGTTCGCTTGTCACCGCAGGGCAGATTCGATGGGCGCTCGACAACGGATTCTACGGCATCGCGATTGACCCGACAAGGCTACTGAACTCTGCTGCCGAATTGAACCGCATCCAGATCGCCGCTACTGACAGTCTGATTGCAGGCAAAAGCGTCATCCTGTATACGGCCCTAGGCTCACCGGACGCCTCAGCCCACGGAGACACGCTGGGGCAGGCCCTCGGCCGCCTACTCCGCCATCTGCTGGAGACGACGAACACACGCCGCGCAGTCCTCTGTGGTGGCGATACCGCTTCGCACGCCATCCAGCAGCTTGGTATCTACGCTCTTACCTGGGCCGCGCCTGTTCAGACTGGAGCCCCTCTGTGCCGGGCCCACTCCGACCAGCCCGCGTTGCATGGCATTGAGCTGGTCCTCAAAGGCGGACAAGTCGGTACGCTCGATTTTCTCCACGCGGCGCATCGGGCCTAAGCGCAACGACCCTTCCGGCGTCTTGATGGAGCGAGGCGATGTATCCGCGTCTCCGGCATTGGCAGATGAAATCGCGGCCCGAAATCATCCGCTACAAAACAGAGTTTGTAGAAAATGACTTCGGGCCGGTTGTCTCAAGTGCGATTCTTGCTGCGGATTGCAGAGGACTACATGAGCCGTTGCATCACGTCGTCGAGAACAGCGCGGCTAGGCCGAACGCGCTCGTCCGGCAGCGTGCCCAGCGGCTGGTCCACCAGGTTCAGCAGCTCCGTAAAGCTGGGCTTCTCGGTGTTGATATAGAAGACGCCGGTCAGCACCTCATCCTGCGCGTGCGCGGTCATCAGAGCAGAAACGGCGGCCACGCGGTCGGTCGGGTCGAAGTCCTCGTGCAGCTTGCGCAGGCGCAGGTGGCTGCCATCGTGCATCTTCACGTCGATCGTCGTACCAGGGTCGTACTCCACGTCGATCTCCTGGAAGTACGGCACGAAGCCGACCTCGGAGATGGCCTCCTCGTGCTCCTGCATGTACTTATAGCTCTTGGTCGAGCCTTCGTGATCGTTGAAGGTGACGCACGGCGAAATGACATCCAGCACTACGGTGCCGTTGTGAGCAATCGCGGCCTTCAGCATCGCCGAGAGCTGCTTCTTGTCGCCCGAGAACGAGCGCCCCACGAAGGTCGCACCCAACTGAATCGCCAGCGAGCAGATGTCGATGGCCGGCAGGTCATTGATGACGCCGGTCTTCAGCTTCGAGCCGATGTCCGCCGTCGCGGAGAACTGGCCCTTGGTCAGGCCGTACACGCCGTTGTCCTCAATGATGTAGATCATCGGAACATTGCGCCGGACGAGGTGAACAAACTGCCCCATGCCGATCGAGGCCGTGTCGCCGTCGCCGCTGACGCCGAGCGAGCGCATGGTGTGGTTGGCCAGCAGAGCGCCGGTCGCTACCGAAGGCATCCTGCCATGCACACTGTTGAACGAGTGCGAGCGGCTCATGAAGTAGGCCGGGCTCTTCGACGAGCAGCCGATGCCGGACATCTTCATCAACCGTTCCGGCTGGATGCCCATCTCGTAGTAGGCATCGAGGATGCGCTCGGAGATGGCGTTGTGTCCGCAGCCAGCGCACAGTGTCGTCTTGCCGCCGCGATAGTCCAGCACCTGCAAGCCAATCCGGTTCGTCTTCGGTGCCGGCTTCGGTGCTTCAGAGGTAACAGGCGTCGTTGCCATTTAGATTCCTTCCTGCGTAACAAGTTCGTCGGTGATCGAGCGCGCGTCAATTGGCAGCCCGTTGAAGTGGAGGATGCTGCGCAGCTTCACCACCTCTTCGGCGGCCACGTCCAGTTTCAGCAGGCTCAGCATCTGCGCATCACGGTTCTGTTCGATCACATACACGCGCTCATGCGAAGCAACAAAGTCATGCACCTCGCGCGAGAACGGATACGCCCGAATCCTCAGATAATCCGCATCGAGCTTGTACTCCTTCTTCAACTGGTCGCGGCTCTCGCGCGTCGCAAAGTCCGACGTGCCAAAGGCGATCAGGCCGATCTTCGACTTGCCTGTCTGTACTACCTCGGGTCGAGGCACCAGCGAGCGCGCCGTCTCGAACTTCTTCGAGAGCCGCTCCATGTTGTTGAAGTAATCGTCCGGTCGCTCCGTATACTGCGCCTTCTCGTTGTGGCCCGAGCCGCGCGTAAAGTATGCCGCCAGCGGATGGTCCGTGCCCGGCAGCGTGCGATAGCCCACACCGTCGCCGTCCACGTCCTTGTAGCGAGCAAAGCCGCCGAGCCTGGTGAGGTCTGCTGCACTCAACACTTTGCCGCGATTCAGAGGCTTCTCCGGATAGCTGAACGGTTCCGACATCCAGTTGTTCATGCCGAGGTCGAGGTCCGAGAGCACGAAGACCGGCGTCTGCAACTGTTCTGTCAGATCGAATGCGGCCTGCGCAAACTCGAAGCATTCCTTCACGCTGCCCGGAATCAGCATCACATGCTTGGTGTCGCCATGTGAGAGGAACGCGACGGAGAGCAGGTCACCCTGCTGGTTGCGCGTCGGCATTCCGGTTGAAGGCCCGGTGCGCTGCACGTCGAAGATCACGCCCGGCAGCTCGGCGTAGTAGCCGAGGCCCGCGAACTCCGCCATCAGCGAGATGCCCGGCCCGGAGGTCGCCGTCATCGCGCGCGCGCCTGCCCAACCTGCGCCCAGCACTGCGCCAATCGCGGCCAGCTCGTCCTCGGCCTGCACGACGGCGAAGGTCGCCTTGCCGTCCGCGTCGATGCGGTAACGCTTGGCATAGTCGATGAAGTTCTCGACCAGCGACGACGATGGCGTGATCGGATACCACATCGCCACCGTACAACCGGCGAAGATGCAGCCCAGCGCCGCAGCAGCATTGCCGTCGATGATGATCTTGCCCGCGGTCTCGTTCATCGCCTTCACCAGGAACGGATCGTGCTTGGTGAAGTTCTCCTTGGCATATTCATAGCCAGCCTGCACCGCAGCCCAGTTCAGGTCCGCGGCCTTGGTCTTCTTGGCGAACTGCTTGCGGAGCGCCGCCTCGACCGCCGTCATGTCGAGCTCGAGCAACTGCGCGACGACGCCGACGTAGACCATGTTCTTGACCAGCTTGCGCAGCTTGGCTTCGGGGCAGACCGCCGCCGTCAGCTTGTCGAACGGCACCGGATAACACGCAATGTCCTGGCGGAACTGCTTCAGGTCGGCGGACTCCTCGTAAATCGCCGCCGCACCCGCAGGCAGCGAGAGCATGTCTTCCTTCGACGTCTCCGGGTTCATTGCCACCAGGACGTCGATCTCCTTCTTGCGCGCAACGTAGCCGTCCTTGCTGGCGCGGATGGTGTACCACGTCGGCAGTCCGGCAATGTTGGAAGGAAAGAGATTTTTGCCGCTGACCGGAACACCCATCCGGAAGATCGACTTGAGCAGGACCGAGTTGGCCGACTGTGACCCCGACCCGTTGACGGTCGCAATCTGAATGCTGAGGTCGTTGATAATGCTTTTCTGTGGAGCTAGCTGCTGCGTGTCTGGTTTGGCCAGTGTGCCGCCTTCGGCGCCGGCTGCCAGCGCGACGTCTTCTGTCGCCATGTGGTGTACTCCCCTTCGGTGCGGCCTCAACGGGCCCCACAAACGAATCTCGTTACCTTATCCACTTTACGCCGTCTGGCCTCTGTACGGCCACATGGGGCGATTATCGAACTGATTGCTCAGGAAGAGGTTAGGAATCGGGCACCCTGCCTAAAAAGCCGAGATGCCCGTAATGCTCTGACCGACGATCAGCGTGTGGATGTCATGCGTCCCTTCGTATGTTTTGACGGACTCAAGGTTCATCATGTGGCGCATGATCGGGTAGTCATCCGCGATGCCGTTCGCGCCCAGAATATCGCGGGCCATGCGCGCGCATTCGAGCGCCATCCACACATTGTTCTTCTTCGCCATCGAGATGTGCTGAAACGCCGCCTTGCCCTTGTCCTTCAATCGTCCCACCTGCAGCGAGAGCAGTTGCGCTTTCGTGATCTCGGTAATCATCCACGCCAGTTTTTCCTGCACAAGCTGGTGGCTCGCGATAGGCTGGCCGCGAAACTGTTTACGCTGTTTGGCATATTGCAGAGCCACGTCGTAGCAGGCCATCGCCGCGCCAATCGCGCCCCAGCCGATGCCGTACCGCGCCTGGCTCAGGCACATCAGCGGAGACTTCAGCCCATCGGACTTCGGCAGCACGTTTGTCGCCGGCACGCGCACATTCTGCATGGAAAGCCCCGACGTGACCGAAGCGCGTAGCGACCATTTGCCATGCACGTCGCTCGCGGAAAAGCCCGGGCGGTCGGTCTCGACCAGAAAGCCGCGCACACGCCAGTCATCCGCTGAAACACCGGGCTCCTCGACCTTCGCCCAGATGACGGCGACATCTGCCAGGCTGCCTGAGGTGATCCACATCTTCTCGCCGTTCAGAATGTAATCGTCTCCATCTTTGCGTGCGCGCGTGCGCATTCCGCCGGGGTTCGAGCCGAAGTCGGGCTCGGTCAAGCCGAAGCAGCCGAGCTTTTCGCCGGTGGCCATCTTCGGCAGCCAGCGGTCTTTCTGTTCGTCCGAGCCGAAGGCGTAAATCGGATACATCACCAGTGCAGACTGTACGCTGACGAAGCTGCGGATGCCCGAGTCGCCGCGCTCCAGCTCCTGCGTCATCAGGCCGTACTCGACGTTGTTCATGCCCGCACAGCCGTAGCCTTCAAGCGTCGCGCCGTAGAAGCCAAGCTCGCCCATCGGACGAATCAGTTCTTTGGGAAAACGCCCGTCGCGGTTGCACTGTTCGATGATGGGAACCAGTTTGTCCTCAATAAAAGCGCGCGTGTTTGCGCGGACCAGAAGTTCATCCTCAGTGAGGAGAGAATCGAACTCGATGAAATCGACGCCTTGAAATTTGAATGCCATGGTTGCACATTCTAGACCATCGAAAGCCCGCTGTTTGCGATGCTGGAGATTCTCTCAAAGGCCTATGAAAATTCTGAATGAAGTCAGGCGGCAGCAGAGCCGAAGCATCCTTTCTTGTTGTAAAGTTCTCGCTGAAGCAAGCTGTATCGGAGATGCGCGCTGCTTCAGAATCCACACCGGAGACCACCATGCGGCGTCGTGAATTTGTGAAATCAGCTCTCGTACTAGGGGGCGCAGTCGCCTGTAGGCAGGCGCGCGCGTGGCAGGCGCAGGATGAAGCCGCAAATGCGCAGGTCAAGCGCGTGCTCGTGATGTTCAAGTGCCACTTCGATGCCGGCTTCATCGACACGCAGACAGCCGTCGTTCATCGCTACTTCAACGAATACTTTCCCAAGGCCATCGATGTGGCCGAGCAGCTTCGCAACTCCGGCACGGAACGCTACGTGTGGACCACCGGCTCCTGGCTGCTCTACGAGTATCTCGAACAGGCCTCTGCGGATGACCGCCGCCGCATGGAGAAGGCCATCGCCGTTGGCGACATCGCATGGCATGCACTGCCCTTCAACTGGCAGACCGAGATGATGGACCGGTCGATGATCGAGGGCAGTTTTGCGCTCTCGCACGCGCTCGACCGCCGTTTCGGCCGCACCACCACCGGCGCGAAGATGACCGACGTTCCCGGCCACACACGCGGTCTCGTAGCACCGATGGCCGCGCATGGCGTTACCTTTCTCGACATTGGCGTCAACGGCGCCAGCCGCCCGGCAGAATTGCCTCCGCTGTTTGTGTGGAAGGACTCCCGCGGCTCGACGCTTGCCGTGATGTATCACCACGAGTACGGCGGCGTGGTGCATGTGCCCGGCTCCGATCTTGCCGTGGCCATCGTTGTGCGCGGCGACAACAGCGGCCCGCACACGCCCGAGGAGATTGCGAAAACCTACGCCGAGTTGAGTGCGCAATTTCCTAGCGCGAAGGTTGTCCCGACCAGCCTCACCGAGATTGCGAATGCCGTGAAGCCCTATCACGCGCATCTTCCCGTCGTCACCGAAGAGATCGGCGACACCTGGATCTACGGCTGCCCCAGCGATCCGCTCAAAGTGGCGCGTTACCGAGAGGTCGCTCGTCTGCGTCAGGCGTGGATTGCGCAGGGTAAATTCGCCCTTGGCGACGCGACCGATCTCGCACTGCTGCGCCGCGTGCTGCTTGAGGCAGAGCATACCTGGGGCACCGATACGAAGACATGGATCGACTTCGATCACTACACGCCGCACGATCTCGCCGAGATGCTCGACACCAGGAACTACAAAGTCGTCCAGTTCAGTTGGAAGGAAAAGCGCGACGATCTCTTTCATGGGATTGCGGCGCTTCCCGCCGCGTTGCGCGACGAAGCGACTGCGGCGGTTCAAAGCCTCGCAGCCAAAGAGCCGCAACTCTCCAGGCCATCGACGCATGAAGCAGGCAAAGAGATCGAGACAGAGCACTTCATCCTCGCGCTCGACCCTTCGACGGGAGCCATCCGTCGCCTCTACAACAAGAGGACCAGGCGCGAGTGGGCCTCTGCCAGCCATCCGCTTGCTTTGTTCTCGTACCAGACACTTTCGCAGCAGGACTACGCAGAGTTCTTCAGCAACTACGTCATCAGCGATGCTGACTGGGCAAAGAAGGACTTCGGCAAGCCGAATATCGAGCGGTTCGGCGCAGTGAGCCAAAGCTGGCTGCCGTCGCTCGCTACGACGCAGGTCGAAGAAGACGAGCAGGGCCATCGCATCGTCGCCGAGCTTGCCATCCGCGATGCCGAAGCCTTCCGGTCCGGTCGTGCTGCGTTTCCGCAGAAGATGTATCTGGAGTTGTCGTTGCCCAAAACTGAACCGGTCGTCCACCTCAGCTTCCACTGGTTTGACAAACCCTCGACGCGAATGCCCGAAGCCATCTGGCTCACCTTTAACCCGCTCGTGCAATCTCAGCGCGGCTGGACGATGGATAAATCCGGCGAGCAGGTTTCGCCGCTCGACGTGGTGGCGTCCGGCAATCGCCACATGCACGCAGTCTCGTCCGGTTTCCGCTACGCCGACGACAAGGGATCGTTCCGCGTGGAGACGCTCGACGCGCCAGTCATCGCCCTGGGCGAAAAGTCGCCGCTGAATTTTTCCCGGTCGCAACCTGATCTCTCCGGCGGCATCCATTCGAGTCTCTTCAACAACGCATGGGGCACGAACTACATCATGTGGTTCGGCGAAGACATGCGCTTCCGCTTTACGCTGCATGCGTAGCTATCGACCATGATGAAAACTGCTCCGTCGTCTCGCAGAAGCTTCATCCGCAACTGTGTAGCATCTGCGGCGGCGATTACAGCCGCGCCCATCCTAAGCGGCTGGACACTGAAGGGCACGCCCATACCCGGCCGGCGCGGCCCCGCAACCCGCACGTTCTCTCTCAATCAGAAGTGGCTTTTCGGAGGCAAATTCGACGCATCCGCCCTGAGTCCAGACTTCAACGACGTATCCTTTACCCGCGTCACTCTTCCGCACTGCGTCGCAGAACTCTCCTGGGAGAATTGGGATCCCGCCCAATGGGAGGATGTCTGGATCTACCGGCGCCATTTCGCGCTGCCTGATGCTCACCAGGGCAACCGAGCCTTCCTGCACTTCGACCGCGTAATGGCCGCCGCCGCGCCTACACTCAACGGCCACGCATTGCCGAAGCATCTCGGTGGCTACCTGCCGTTCAATGACGAAATCACCCATCTGCTCGAAGAGAGCAACACCCTTGCCGTCCAGGTGGACTCGCGCTGGCTGCCGATTCCACCTGCCGGATCGCCGAAGGGCATCTCGGCCTGCGATTACTACCTTCCCGGAGGCATGACCGGCCCGGTGGAACTTCGCTTCGTCCCGCAGGTATTTATCAGCGATGTCTTCGCCAGACCGTTCAACGTGCTCAGCTCCGAGCGGCATCTCGAAATCAAATGCACCGTCGATGCAGCCGATGTTCCGGACGGTAATTTCAGGATGGAAGCGAGCCTGTGGGCCAATGTCAAAGCGGCAGCAAAAAAGATCGCAGTTACATCAAATGACATCGCCATCGAAAGGCGGGGCGAGAACGAAATCACCTTCAACTTGACCGGCCTCAAAGATGTTGCGCTCTGGGATATAGATGCCCCACATCTCTATGAGCTGATCGTCACTCTCGTCCACAATGGTCAACCTATCCACGATTACCGCACCCGGGTTGGCTTCCGCGAAGCTCGCTTCGGTGTGGATGGATTCTTCCTCAACGGTCGCCGCCTGCGACTCTTTGGCCTCAACCGCCACGAGATCTATCCCTACGCCGGCTACGCCATGCCACCGCGCGTCATGCGCCGCGACGCTGAAATTCTCAAGCATGAGTTCAACTGCAACATCATTCGCTGTTCGCACTATCCGCAATCTCCGGCCTTTCTCGATGCTTGCGACGAACTTGGCCTGATGGTCTGGGAAGAGACTCCGGGCTGGGGTTATCTTGGCGACGATCAATGGCAGGAGATCGTGGTCCAAAATGTGCATGACATGGTTCGCCGCGATCGCAATCGGCCCTCAGTGGTCATCTGGGGTGTGCGCGTCAATGGATCGCGCAACGATCCCACGCTCTACATCCGTACCCGCAACCTGGCGAAGGACCTCGACGGCAGCCGTCCCACCTCCGGATCCATGACGTCCGGGTCGATGAAGACGTGGAAGGAGCTATGGCATCAGGATGTCTTCGCACTCGATGACTATCACTCTGCCGCCGACGGTAGCGTGGGCCTCACCCCACCGCTGCCCGGAGTCCCATTCTTCTTCTCCGAAACCGTGGGCCAGTTCAACTATCCTCGCGGTCACGGCTTTGACAACATCTATCGTCGCGCCGGCGATCCTGCTGTCCAACAGCAGCAGGCCATCTTTCATGCTCAGGCTCACGACCGCGCAGCCTCATTCCCACGCTGCGGCGGAGCCATTGCGTGGTGTGCATTCGAATACGCCAGTCCAGTCAATCCTTATCAAGGCGTCAAGTGCCCGGGTGTCGCCGATGTCTTCCGTATTCCCAAACTCGGCGCATCGTTCTATCAATCGCAGGTTGACCCCAAAGTGCGCGTCGTGATCGAACCCAATTTCTACTGGGACTTCGGCCCCCGCACGCCCGGCGGACCCGGTGAGCACGCCGCCATCTTTTCCAACTGCGACCGCATCGAGCTAACCATCGACGGCAACAAACGCGCTGTTCTCCATCCAGATCGCGCTGCTTTTGCGCAGCTCAAATACCCGCCGTTCTTTGCGGACCTCAATCTGGACGGCTCCGCCAAACCCACCCTCCGCATCGATGGCTATATCGGCAACCGCCTGGCCCTTTCGCGCTCGCTCTCATCCGATCCCGCACACGATCGACTCGTGCTCCATCTGGATGATCGTGAACTCGAAGGCGACGGTATCGACGCGACACGGCTTACCTTCAGCGTCACGGATCGCTTTGGCGCACAACGTCCCTTCGTCACGGGCGAAGTCGCCTTCCAGATCCTGGGCCCTGTCACTATCGTCGGAGACAACCCCTTCCATCTTGAAGACAGTGGCGGCTCCGGGGCAGTGTGGATCAAATCAATTCCCGACCGCTCAGGCCAGGTCGTTATCCGCGCCACTCACTCGCAACTCGGAACAAGAACGGTGGAGCTAAGCGTTCGTACTGCTCGCATAGCCAGGCTCTGACTAACCCAGTGCGTCCGTGAGCCATTGTCGCAACCACACGATGAACTCTCGACCCTGTTCCAACCGCTGCTTCGTCATCGGCTGTGAAAACGTGGCATCGACCACCCCGCGAGCTTCTACTGCCCACTTCACACCCCACGGAGCAGGGAACTGCCCCAGCCTGCTGAGCAGTTCCTCCATCAGTCGCGTACTGCGACGAAACTCATCCGAGCCGAGGGGATTGCGGTACAAGTCCGTAACCAGCTCAGGCAACGCGCACGCAACTCCGGAGACGACTCCATCGCAGACGCCTTCCTCGCGCGCCTGGGCCAGAACGCCGTCATTGCCGACGATCCTGCACGCCTCGACTCCGTTCGCGGTCAGGTCACGCAGAATATCCAGCGACCCGCTTGAATCTTTAATTCCCACGATATTCGGCACGTCCAGAATTAGCCGCCGCACGGTCTCCTTCTCCAGCCCAGAGCTGAACTGCGGCAGGTTGTAGAGCAGCGCGGGCAGCTCCGTGCTCCGAGCAACCGTCCTTGAAAAAAGCTCCAGATCGTTCTGCTCATAACGGAAGAAGTAAGGCATGGGCAGCAGCAGGCCGTCCACACCCTCGTCCTCGGCAATCCGGGCAAGCGCAACTGCACCCTCGCTGCCCGCAGAGCCCACGCCGCACAGAATCCTGCCCCTGCCCTCACTCGTTTCTTTTACCGTGCGCAGTATGGTGCGCAATTCCTCCGGCGTGGTCAGGCAGAACTCGCCCGTCGCGCCGTTCAATGCAAACGACGAGACGCCCTTCGCCATCAGAAACCGAACCAGCCGCGCCAGCGCATCCATATCAATCCGCCCACGTGCTGTCCTCGGCGTGAGCATCGCGGCGTAGACGCCAACGAACGGTTTCTGAGCCAAGTCTGCCTCCATCGTGTCACTGGATTCTATCTACTCGATTGCGCTGGAGCTTGTCATCCTCCATAAGGCGGTGTTGTATTGCTGCCGACGGTCCGCTGTACCCTTTGTCCATGTATCTGAGATCCGCAGCCGGTCGCCAATCAGAACCGCCCGAGGTGTGCCCATCCTGAGCGCGCCGCAGGACCGCGCCTACCGATGGCTCGTCGTAGCCATGCTCTGGACTGTCTGCTTTTTCAACTACGCGGACCGCCAGGCCATCTTCTCCGTCTTTCCGCTCCTCGGAACGCAGCTGCATCTTTCCGCTGTCCAGCTTGGCATCGTCGGCGGAGCATTCATGTGGGTCTACGCGCTCTTCGGCCCAATCGCCGGGTGGCTCTCCGACCGCTTCTCTCGCAGGAACATCATCCTCAGCGCGCTCATCTTCTGGTCGCTGACGATTCTGGCCACAGCCCTCGCGCGCAATTTTGCCGAACTCACACTGGTGCGTGCGCTCGGCGGCTTTGGCGAGGCATTCTACTTTCCAGCCGCCATGTCGCTCATCAGCGACTACCACGGTCCGTCGACACGCTCCCGCGCGATGTCTCTGCACCAGTCCAGCGTCTACTTCGGCAGTATTGCAGGCGGAACCGTCTCCGGCCTTCTCGGCCAATACTACGGCTGGCGCTCCAGTTTTCTCTTCTTCGGATCGGCCGGTATCGCGCTGGCCCTGCTGCTCGTGTTTCTGCTGAGAGAGCCCGTCCGAGGCATGGCCGATGCACCTGAAGCGCGTCCGTCATCGCAATCCAGCCTCGTCAGAGAATTCCGCGAAGTCCTCGGCAGCCGCATGGTTCTTGTCCTGATCCTCGCGTTCATCGGGGCCAACTTCGTTGCTGTCGTCTTCCTCACCTGGCTGCCGACGTTTCTCTACCAGAAGTTCCACATGAGCCTCTCGATGGCCGGGCTCAACAGCACCGTCTACATCCAGATCGCTTCCGTCCTCGGCGTTCTCACGGGCGGCGTTCTGGCTGATGCTCTGCATAAAAAATCTCGCGGAGGTCGCGTCCTCACGCAAGCCATCGGCCTGCTCTGCGGAGTTCCATTCCTCTTCCTCACTGGCAGCACGGCGTCGATCGCATTGCTCATTATTGCGATGGTAGGCTTCGGGTACTTCAAAGGCATCTACGACGCGAACATCTTCGCCAGCCTCTACGACGTGGTCGGCGTCGAGCGGCGCGGCGCGGCTGCCGGCATCCTGAACTCACTCGGCTGGCTGGGCGCAGGTTTTGCGCCCATCGCTGTTGCAGTCGGTGCGGAGCACTACGGAATGAGCGCCGCGCTCAGCGCCACTGCCGCGATCTATCTGCTCATCGGCGTTTTGCTCTTCGCGGCCGCGCGCCGGTTCAGCTCCTCCAGCGTCGAGCAGTCATGACGGTCTAGAATCAGAAGCATGGACTTCAAACAGCTTGGAAGCTCTGATATGCGTCTTTCCTCAATCGGATTCGGCGCGTGGGCCGCCGGTGGCGGCGGGTGGGCGTTTTCGTGGGGACCGCAGGACGATGCGGACTCAATCGCTGCCATTCACCGTGCACTCGATCTCGGAGTGAACTGGATCGATACGGCGGCGGTCTACGGTCTGGGCCACTCGGAGGAGATCGTTGGCCGCGCGCTCAAATCCACTTCGCACAAGCCGTACGTCTTCACCAAGTGTGCGATGGTATGGGACAGCAAAGGCGACATTACCAACAGCCTCAGGCAAATCCGGCGCGAGGTCGAAGAGAGCCTCAGGCGCTTGCAGGTCGAGACGATTGACCTCTACCAGATCCATTGGCCAAAGCCCGACGAAGAGATCGAAGAGGGATGGTCGGTGATGGCCGACCTGAAGCGCGAAGGCAAAGTGCGCTGGATTGGTGTCTCCAACTTCAGCGTCGCGCAGATGGAGCGCGCCCTGAAGATTGCTCCAATCGCCTCGCTTCAGCCCCCGTACTCGATGATCAACCGCAATGTGGAACCGGAGATACTTCCATTCTGTTTGCAGCATGGTATTGGCGTCATCAACTACTCACCCATGCACTCCGGCCTGCTGACCGGCGCGATGACGAAGGAGCGTGTGCAGGCTCTGCCCGCCGACGACTTCCGTCGCCGCGCGAAGAACTACCAGGAGCCGCAGCTCACGCGCAATCTTCAGATTGCAGAGTTCCTGAAGACCATTGCCGCGCGGCACAACGTCTCCGCCGGGGTGGTCGCCATCGCCTGGACGCTGCACAACCCGGCCGTTACCGCGGCCATCGTCGGCGGGCGCAGCGCCAAGCAGGTGGAAGGCGTCGCTCCCGCGCTGCACTTCCGGCTGACCGAGGCCGAGTATGCGGAGATAGGCGCTTTTCTCGATGCGCACCCGGCGCCGATCTAGTGCAAGCACGCAGTAATTGCTGAAGTGCCGCTTTTTCAATAGGATGAGAGAAAAAATCGCTGCAACGCTTGCCACGTGAGGTAGACTTCAGTGGAGTCGGCAGCGTGCAAACGCGTGTTGGTGTGAGTGGAGAGAGGAGGACCAGTGGCCCAGCGTCAAAAGCCCGGCGGAGAAAATCCGGTTCGCACCGCGGTGCGTTTTCCCATGAGACTGGCCATCCACGTAAGGACGGAGCAGGGGGAGTTGGACGCCATGACGGAGAACATCTCCGCCAACGGCCTACTGTTCGTGAGCGACACGCTCCCGGAGATTGACAGTCGAATTGAATTTACGATAGCAATGCCTTCCGAAGTCATGGGATCGGAGACGGACGTGACCATTCATTGCATTGGCCGTGTGGTGCGGCACTATCTGCAAGGCGGAGAAAAAAAGGCTGCTGCTGTAATTGATGAGTATTTCCTAAAGGCCTGAACTATGACGGTAGTAAATATTGAGCAGACACCTCATCCCGACGACGTTCCAGAAGAAGGAGCGGCCCATGCCGGTATCCGGGTCATCCTGGCGGACTCGCAGGCCATCTATCGCGTAGGCATGAGAAAGGTCTTCGCGCTGGAGGACGACATCCGCGTCGTCGCCCAGGTCGAAACCCTGACCAATCTCTACGCGGCGCTGCAACGCTATCCGACCGACGTGGTCGTGCTCGAAGGGCAGCTCATCGCAGGCACCATCGACGCGATTCCTGAACTGGTGCGTCAGGCACCCGACGCGAAGCTGATCGTGCAGGTAACAGAGACTGACGAATCGAACACGGTCGAGTTGTACCGTCGCGGTGTGCGCGGTGTCGTGCCCCGCTCCATTGCGCCCGACCTGCTGGTCAAGTGCGTGCGCAAGATCGCCGAGGGCGAGACCTGGATCGATAACCAGTCGATTAGCTGGGTCATCGAAGCGTATCGTTCGCAGGCAACCACCCTGACCGACCCGCGCGTGCAGCCCAAGCTCTCCAAAAAAGAGCTGGCGATTATCAGTTGCATCACGCGCGGAATGCGCAACAAGGAGATCGCCTACCAGATCGGCACCACCGAGCAGGTCATCAAAAACTATCTGCGCAAGGTGTACGACAAACTGGGCGTCTCCGACCGCCTGGAGCTTGCGCTCTACTGTCTGCATCACGAACTGCTCAAGCAGTATCTGCACGACGAAAGCGCGACGCCCGCGCCGCAGGGCGAGGCCGCGCATCCTCTGCGCGCGAAGCTCTGAGGCAACATGGGACTGACCGGCGAGTGGCGCTCGCTGAGCGCAACCCAGCGAAATACCTTCCTTGCCTGCTTCCTCGGCTGGACGCTCGATGCGTTCGACTACTTCCTCTTAACTTTGTGTCTCTCCGCCATCGCAGCGGACTTTCATGTCGGCATCAAGGCCGTCGCTGAAGCAACGTTCTGGACGCTGGCCATGCGCCCCGTCGGGGCGTTTCTGTTTGGGTTGATGGCAGAGCGTTACGGGCGGCGGCCTACGCTGATGCTGAACATCGTGTCGTTTTCGGCGTTCGGGCTGGCCTCGGCCTTTGCTCCGACCATCGGCAGCTTCATGGTCTGGCGCGGGCTGTTCGGACTGGCAATGGGCGGCGAGTGGGGCGTCGGCGCGGCGCTCGCGTTTGAAACCTTGCCTGTCGGAGGGCGCGGCCTCTTCTCCGGGCTCTTGCAGGAAGGCTACGTGGTCGGCAGTTTTCTTGCAGCGGCTTTGTACTGGCTGCTGTTTCCTCACCTGCACGGCACGGGGATATTCGTACCGTGGCGGGTGATGTTCATGCTCGGCGCGCTGCCTGCGCTGCTGGCGCTCTATCTGCGGTTCAAGGTGGAAGAATCTCCGGTGTGGCTGGCGAGCCGTGAGCAGCGGATAGCAAAGGGGACAAGTCTGCGGGCTTCGTTCGACTGGAAGAGTGTGCTGCAGTACCTGCCTTCCTTTCTCTTCCTTGTAGTGCTGATGACGGCATTCAATTCATTCAGCCACGGCACGCAGGACATGTACCCAACCTTTCTACAGCGCGATCACGGGCTCAGTCCGGCGCATGTTGGGCTGCTGGTGATGATTGGAAACATCGGTGCGCTGGCTGGAGGCATCGCGTGGGGGTGGGCCTCGGAGCGGCTGGGACGCAAGGGCGCGATCATTGGCGCGGCGCTGCTGGCGCTGCCGATGATTCCGCTGTGGGCGTGGTCGCACTCGGTGGTGTTGCTGGGAGTGGGTGGGTTTCTGATGCAGTTCATGGTGCAGGGTGCATGGGGCATCATCCCGGCGCACTTGAACGAGCTGTCGCCGGGGCCGGTCCGGGCCATCTTTCCCGGGTTCGCATATCAGCTTGGTAATCTGCTGGCTTCGAGGAACAACGTCTTTCAGGTCATGCTGGCCGGCCGCTTCTCCGGCGGAATGTTGAAGCCGGTCATGTCCGCGACGGTGCTGGTGGTGGCGCTGGCCGTGGCGGGCATCACGGCGCTGGGGCGGCAGGCCACCGGGGTCGAGTTCTCCGGAGACTGACTGGAAACTGACTGGGATGCGTCTAACCATGTATGCTGCTGGGCGGCACGGCGCCGGACAGGAGATATATGGGAACAGCGACTTCATCGCTGGATGCAGCGAAGGGCAGGCTGACGGTGGCCGCGCCCTTTTTGATTGAGCAGGACTGGGCCGCCTACACACCCGAGCAACATGCCGTGTGGGCCGAGCTGGTCAGCCGCCGGATGCCGCAGTTGCGCGAGCACGCCTGCCGGGAGTATCTGAACGGCTTCGAGCAGATCGGTCTCCGGGAAGACACGCTGCCTGACCTGAAGGCGGTCAGCGCGCGGCTGGGGCCGAGGACGGGCTGGCAGTCCACGCCGGTCAGCGGCTTCCTGCCGCCGGACGCCTTCTTCGAGATGCTGGCTGCGAGGATGTTTCCGACGACGACGTGGCTCCGGTCGCGCGAGTCGATGGGTTACACGCCTGAGCCGGACATCTTTCACGATGTCTTCGGGCATGTGCCGATGCATGCGCATCCGGTCTTCGGCAACTTTTTGCAACATTACGGCAAGGTGTGCGCGGGCCTGATGCACGATCCGGCGGCGCTGGAACGGATGGGGCGGCTCTTCTGGTTTACGGTCGAGTTCGGACTGATCCGGCAGGACGGCGAGGTGAAGGTTTACGGCAGTGGGCTCATCTCCTCGCACGGCGAGTGTACGCGGGTGCTGGCAGGCGGGTGTGAGGTGAAGGACTTCGACCTGGACACGGTGATGAATCAGGAGTTCGATACCGGCGCGATGCAACCGGTGCTTTATGCCGTCGAGTCGTTCGAGCAGATCTACGAGGCGGCCAAGATGGCGGAGTCGCGGCTGGGATAGGGTGGGTACCCCCCCCCACTTTTTTGCGCAAAGTCCTTCGAACAAAGGACTTAGGTTTGGACTACCTGGTGGAAGTCCTGATTTTATTGGGTCGTGCTTTGTAAAGTCCTTCTTCTAGAGCATTTTACCCATAGGTATATCACTTGATTCTTTTCCTGACGTCTTGAGTCTGCGAGTGTGAGTCATGGCTCGTGCGTATAGCGATGATTTGCGGCGGAAGGTGTTGCAGGCGTATTTGGGTGGCAAGGGAACG
>NZ_DASUBE010000046.1:0-16855 GCF_035763405.1 Edaphobacter sp. | reverse complement strand
CTATGGGTTGCCGGTGACTGGGGCCTGGTTCTGGTGGCTGAGCATGGCGTCTACGTTGGCCTTGTCTACCAGCGCGACGCCGGTGTCGATGAAGGCGGGGAACGGCGCGTAGGGGTCGAGTGCGTAGCTTTGCGCGAGCGGTTTGACGGGGTAGTGGTACACGTCGTCGAGCGCCTTGAGGCCGAGGAACGCCATCGTGTAAGGCTTCTGCGAGATGGTTGAGTCGATGACTCCGTCCTTGACCAGTTGGAGCGTGTCGGCGTCCACGTCCATCGCAATCAGCACGCGGTCGGTGGCGTTCATGCGCTTGAAGCCTTCGGCCACGTTGACGCCTGAGCGCGAGTCGAGGCAGACGAAGCCGTCCACCTTGTCCTTGCCCTTACGCGCCAGATACGCCATGGACTGGTCGAGCGCCGAGCCGGGGTCGGATTTGATGTTGAACACGTCCACGATGTGGATGTCCGGGTAGCTGGCGAAGGCATCCTTATATCCCTTCAGGCGCTCGTCCAGATTGGGCTGGCCGGGGTTGGTGAAGAAGACGATGTTGCCTTTGCCGTTGAGCCGTGCGGCCATGCGGTGTCCGCCCAGGCGGCCTGCCTCCAGATTGTTGGTCCCGATGAAGTAGAGCCGCTCGCTGGTAGGTGCGTCCGAGTCGATGGTGATGACCGGGATGCCTGCGCCGATGGCGGCGTCGATCTGGGGCTGCATCAGGTCCGCGTTGGCCACCGAGACCAGGATGCCCGCCGGTTTGAGCGCGACCACGGACTTGAACTCGTCGGCTTCGGCCTGCGGGTCGAGTCCGGCAGGCCCGCGCGTATCGACCGTGACGCCGTATTGGGCACCCGCAGCGGCGAACCCCGCGGCAGCCGTCTTCCAGTACGGTACGCGCGTGTTGGTGGCAATCAGGTAGTAACGCTCCTTCTTGTTGTGCCGGGTGCATCCGGCGAGCAGCGGCAGCAGGGCGGCGGCGAGCGCAAGCGCAACGGACTTCGTGACGACGTTCCTCTTCATCGGAACCCTCCAGCAGAGATTTCTGCACGGTTAAGATGCTTTGCAGTTCCTCTATCGGCAGCACCGCGCATTAACATTTTTCGCGGGGCAAGATGGTACTCCATACGCGCACACTCTGGCAGGCGGAATTCAACTAGAATCGACCCAGCATGGTTTTACCCTTCGTCCGCGAACTGATCGCGGACCTTGAGCACTCTCAGGCATTTGAGCGTGTACGCACCCACCTCGGCGCGGGCACGGCTCGCCGACGTGTGTCCGGGCTCACCTTTACGGCCCGCGCGCTATACCTTCCCTACTTCGTCCGCGCCGCCAACGCGCCATGCGTCATCCTCGTTGCCGACAACAAGGCGGCTGAGGCGTTGCACGCCGCTGTCGCGAGTGCCTGCGAGTTGACCGGTGCGCTGGCCGCCAGTGCCGTGCTGCGGCTGCCCGCGCACGATGTGCTGCCGTTCGAGAACCTCTCGCCGCACCCGGAGATTCAGGAGACGCGCGCCGCCACGCTGTGGAAGCTGTGCCATCGCGCTGCCGAGCCGCGCCTGATCATCGCGCCCATCGAGGCGGCCTGCATGAAGCTCTTTTCGCGCGACTACTATCGTGCGCTGGCTCTGCACCTGCGCGTGGGCGAAGAGCACATGCCCGACCTGCTGCTGGAGCATCTGCTCTCGGTGGGCTACACGCGCGTGGACGTGGTCGAGATGGCCGGCCAGGTGACGGTGCGCGGCGGCATCGTTGATGTCTACTCGCCCGAGATGGACCTGCCCGTGCGCATTGACTTCTTCGGCGACGAGATCGAGTCGATCCGCAAGTTCGACCCTGAGACCCAGCGTTCGAGTTCGCATCTGGAACACGCGCTGCTGCTGCCCCTGACCGAGACGCCGGTCACGGAAAAGATTCTGACCGCCATCAACGCGCGGCTGACTCGCGCGGGCACGGTGGGCGCGGCGCTGGAAGGCGGCGAAGAGCCCGCAGAGCTTCAGACGCACGTGGCCACGCGCACCGGCGAAGCCACAGTCTTTCCCGGCTGGGAGTTCTTTGCGCCGGTGGCGGGAGCAAACCAGACGTTGCTCGATCTGCTGGGCTCGTCTGCGCGCGTCTTTGTTGAAGAGCCCGCGATGGTGAACAATCAGGGCGAACGATGGTGGAACAAGGTCGAGCAGCGGCACGAGCGGTCGGGCATCGGCAATCTGGTTCGCGCGGAGGACATCTACGTCTCGCCATGGGACATCGAAGACCGCCTGCGCCGCACGCCGGGAGTTGATCTCGATCAGCTTGGCGCGGTGGATGTGCTGGACGCCGACCGCAGCGGGCTTTCGGAGGTGGACTTTGCCACGCGGCCCACGCAGCGGTTTCACGGCTCGATTCCCGCGATGGTCGATGCCATCAAAGGACTGATGCAGCAGGAGGCGCGCATTCTGCTGACTGCGCCGAATCAGGGCGAGGTCGAGCGGCTTGCGGGCCTGCTGCAGGAGTACCACGTGCCCTACCGGCTGGGCTCGCGTGTTGAGCAGCACGGCGGCGAGAACGTCTATAGCGAGTCCAGCCACCTGACCGGCGACCTGCGCACGCCCGTCATCGTGAAGACCGCCATGGCCGCGGGTGTGCAGGTGCTTGACCTGGACCGCGCCACCGCGCGGCAGATGGTGATCTTCGGCGCGCAGGATTTAATCGACGACGCCGACGTGGCCGCGCGTCCGGTGCGGCGCGGCAAATCGAAGACCTCAGCCTTTATCTCCGACTTCCGCGACCTCGCAGTCGGCGACTATGTGGTCCACGTGGAACACGGCATCGCGCGCTACTGCGGGCTGCGCGTGATTGAGGAGAACGATCAGCCGCCGCTGGAGCTGATGATCCTTGAGTTTGCCGACGAGGCGAAGCTCTATGTTCCGCTTACGCGGCTCGACCTGATTCAGAAGTATCGCTCGAGCGAGACCGGCCCTCCGCCCGAGTTGAACCGGCTGGGTACGCAGGGTTGGCAGAAGACGAAAGCGCGCGTCAAGAAGGCCATGGCCGACATGACGGACGAGCTGGTGAAGCTCTACGCGCAGCGGCAGGCCGCGCAGGGAACGCCGTTTTCGCCCGACACCAACATGCAGCGCGAGTTCGAGGACGCCTTCGACTTCAACGAAACCGACGACCAGCTCGCAGCCATTGCCGACATCAAGACCGACATGGAATCGACGCAGCCGATGGACCGCCTCCTCTGCGGCGATGTGGGTTACGGCAAGACTGAGGTGGCCATGCGCGCGGCGTTCAAGGCGGTGCAGGACTCGAAGCAGGTCGCCGTGCTGACGCCGACCACAGTGCTCAGCTTCCAGCACTTCGAGACTTTCAAGCGCCGCTTCGCCAACTTTCCCGTCTCGATCGAGATGATCTCGCGCTTCCGCACGCCGAAGGAGCAGAAGCTGATTCTGGAAAAGGTCGAGGCGGGCAAGGTGGACATTCTGATCGGCACACACCGCCTGTTGTCGAAGGACTTGAAGTTCCAGGACCTTGGCCTGCTGATCGTGGACGAGGAGCAGCGGTTCGGCGTGCGCCACAAGGAGCGCCTGAAGCAGATGCGTGCCTCGATTGATGTGCTCTCGATGTCGGCCACGCCCATTCCGCGCACGCTGCACATGTCGCTGATCGGCCTGCGCGATATGTCGGTCATCGAGACGCCGCCCAAAGACCGCATGGCCATCCAGACGATCGTCGCCAAGTTCGACGAGAAGCTGGTGCGCACGGCGATTGAGATGGAGCTCGAGCGCGGCGGCCAGGTTTACTTCGTCCACAACCGCGTCGAGAGCATCTACGACCTTGCCAGCAAAATTCGCGAGCTGGTCCCGCAGGCGCGCATCGTCATCGGCCACGGCCAGCTTCCTGAAGCAGAGCTGGAGCGCGTCATGCTCAGCTTCATGAACCACGAGTACGACGTGCTGGTGGCGACAAGCATCATCGAAAACGGGCTCGACATTCCGCTGGCCAACACCATCATCATCAACCGCGCTGACCGCCACGGGCTGAGCGAGCTTTATCAGCTAAGAGGCCGCGTGGGCCGCTCGAACCGCCGTGCGTATTCGTATCTCTTAATCCCGCCTGAGACGGAGCTGACCGAGATTGCGCGCCGCCGTCTGGCCGCACTCAAGGAGTTCTCCGACCTGGGCGCGGGGTTCAAGATCGCCGCGCTCGACCTCGAACTGCGCGGCGCGGGCAATATGCTGGGCGGCGAGCAGAGCGGCCACATCGAGGCCATCGGCTTCGAGATGTACACGTCGATGCTCGAAGAGGCCGTGCGCAGGATCAAAGGCGAGCAGGACAAGCCCGCGCACCCGAACACGGTGCTCAACCTGGGCATCAGCGTGCGCATCGACTCGGGCTACATTCCGGAAGAGAACCAGCGTCTGCGCATGTACAAGCGCATCGCCTCTGCGCAATCGCAGCCAGAACTCGAAGAGGTTCGGGCTGAGTTAAAAGACCGCTACGGCACGCCGCCTGAATCCGTCGTCAACCTGCTGGCCGCAGGCGAACTCCGCTTGCAATGCGAGCAGATCGGCATCGCCCAGATCGACCGCAAGCGCACGCTGGTCGAGCACGGAACCGGCGCGAAGAAGACGAAGACCTTCGTCGAGATGCTGCACATCAAGTTCACCGACGTGAACGCCGACCCCTCCTACTTCGCCGACAAGTCGAACAGGGCCGTCGATCCGGGCACGCTGATGAAGCTGGTCAGCCGCAACGCCAAACGCGGCGCGCAGTTCAGCCCAAACGGCACGCTGCGCTGGCCGCTCACCTCTGCGAAGGCTGAAGATGTTCTGAGCGAAACGCGCGCTCTGCTCGACGCGCTCGATCCCGCCCTTCCGCACACACAAACTGAGAGACTGGTGTAAATCCTTGCACACACAAAAAGAGGACCGAGCCATGGCTGGCGCGGCCCCGGAGCTAGGAAAATCGACTTTCTGGTTACTGCGACTACAACCTCAACCTTATGCCGCCTCGGGAATCCCTTTCCCTTTCGCCACCCGGCTGGCGGGCATGTGCTTCTTCAACCACAGGTTCGCTCGCCAACGTCCGATGAACGGGGCAACGGCGACCAGTCCAAAAGCCACTGCTAACGCAATTCGCATAAGAAACATCTCCTTTGTCTATCCCGGAAGTCTCAGCAAAATCGTCCGGGGGTGAACCGGCAGTGCAACCAAGTGCAGGCTTCATTGCTGCTCGACAAGTGCAAAACTTTGCAACTTTGTCGCTGTCCTCACTATCCTCCGGGTGTATCCAACTCGACATCCCACCTTCGTGTTAGTTCTCCAACCTTCGTGTCAGGTTTTTCCGTCCCGGGACTCCCCCATCGGCGTGTTACCAAACAGCAGTGGGCCAGCGAAGACGCAGCGGGTCAGCAAGTTAGCAAGTTACCGCCTTCGGATTCGCCGGCTCGCCTAAAATAGCGGCATGTCTTACGCTGCTGCGGTCGACCACCTTTACGCTCTGGGACACGAACTTCACCCGGCCGAGCCCTCCGCGCCGCGCCGCAAGTTCGAGCTGGCGCACATGCGTGTCCTTGCCCAGGCGCTGGGCGATCCGCAGAAGGCGTTCCCGTCGGTGCTGATTGCGGGCACGAACGGCAAAGGCTCGACGGCTGCTACGCTGGCGAGCATCCTGACTGCTGCGGGCCTGCGCACGGCGCTCTACACCTCGCCGCATCTGATCCGTGTCAACGAACGCATCCAGATCGATGGGCAGCCTATCTCGGACGATGACTTCGCGCGGCTCTATTTCCAGATCGACGACACTGCCCAGCGGCTCGTCAAAGAAGGCGCGCTGCCGCACCACCCCAGCTTCTTCGAGACCCTGACCGCGCTCGGCTTCCTCTACCTCTCGGAGCAGGAGATCGACATCGCCGTGCTCGAAGTCGGCATGGGCGGACGGCTCGACGCGACCAATATCGTCGAGCCTGTGCTCTCGATCATCACCGACATCTCGCTTGACCATCAGGAGTATCTGGGCCACACCATCGCCGAGATCGCCCGCGAAAAGGCAGGCATTCTGCGCGCAGGAGGTACGCTCATCACGCTCCCGCAGCATCCGGAGGCCAACCAGGCCATCGGCGAGGCCGCCGCGACGCTCGACCTTCGCGCCATCAATGCCGCCCGCTTCATCCCCGCGGTCACTCATGTGGACTTGGAAGAAACTCGTGATCCTGAGCAAAGCGGCGAAGCCGCGAAGTCGAAGGACCTGCGGTTCTCTCTCTTCACTCCTAACCGCTACACCCTCACGCTCGACAACGAACCGCTCGATGTGGACTCGCCGCTCACCGGGCATCATCAGCAGCGCAACCTCGCGCTCGCCATCGCCGCCGCCGTCGAGCTGCGTGCGAAGGGCTACACCATCACGAATCAGGCCATCGAAAACGGCATTCGCCGCACGCAGTGGCCCGGCCGGCTGGAACTGCTCCCCACCACGCCGCGCATTCTGCTCGACGTGGCGCACAACCCCGCGGGCGCGTGGACGCTGCGCGCCGCCATCGCGCATCTCCCCGAAGACCAGCCACGCACGCTCATCTTCTCGTGCCTGCGCGACAAGTCGCTCACCGAGATGGCGCAGATCCTCTTCCCACTCTTCGACCGCAGCAACTACCGCCCCTACGACAACATCATCCTGTGCCCGGTGAACAACCCGCGCGCCACTGCGCTCGAAGCCCTCGCCGAGGCTGCCCACGCGCTCGATATCCCCGCCCACGCCGCGCCCGACATCGCCGCTGCGCTCGACCAGGCCCGCGCGCTGACTCCGCCGAACGGCCTCATCATCGCCACCGGCTCGGTCTACCTCATCGGCGACATACGCTCGCTCGCCCTCGCAAAGACTTAAGGAAGGTCTGATTAAGTCCGCGAAGATTCCCTCAGGGGCTAAAGAGGGTGCTGAAAAAGTATCTCGCCGGGAAGAAAGCATACCTCAGCGGCTAAAGCCGCGTTGGTTTTGCAGCGTTAGCGGCACGGCTGAAGCCGTGCCCTTAAGCAAAACTGACTTTTTCAGCACCCTCTAAAGCCCCATTGCATTGAGGGACGTGATGGCGTGGCTGAAGCCACGCCCCTTCCAAGCGAAGACTTAATCAGACGTTCCTTAACTCCGATCCAAACCGATTGCACCGATCCCAAAACAGTACGACGACCACGGATGGACACGGATCTCTTTTATCCGCGTTCATCCGTGTAATCTGTGGCCGTCTTTAAATCGGTGTCATCGGTTTGGATCGGTGTTAAGCCTTCCGAGCGTGCCCATCACTCCGCGCTGAGGTACGATTTCCCTATCGCCTGATGACTCAACCCGCCATCTCCGAGCCCGCCCTCGAAGCTCCGCCTGCGCACCGCGGGCCATCGTTCTTCATGCGCTGGCTGACGTATCTGGTTCTGCTGCCGCTGATCGCTGTGGCCACGATCTTCTTCGGCATGATCTCGCTGGTCTGCGGCCTGTGGGACAAGTCCGGACGCCAGCAGCACTTCATCGCACACCTTTGGGCGCGGACGCTGCTCGTGCTCAGCTTCTCCCGCGTCAAGGTCATCGGCCGTGAGAAGCTCCACCTGCACGAGACCGCCGTCTACGCGGCCAACCACCTCAGCTACATGGACACGCCTGTCCTCTTCTCGCGCCTGCCCTTCCAGTTCCGCATCCTCGCCAAACAGGGACTGTGGAAGGTGCCCTTCATCGGCTGGTATCTTCACCGCTCGGGGCAAGTGCCGGTCGATCAGTCGAGCGCGCGCAACGCTGTCGCCAGCCTGAACCGCGGGGTGGCCACGCTCAAACACGGCCTGCCGCTGGTCATCTTTCCCGAAGGAGGCCGCACCGACCACGGCCGCACCCGCCCCTTCGTCTCGGGAGCGGCATACATGGCCATCAAGGCCCAGGTCCCGCTCATCCCCATCACGCTGATCGGTACCTACGAACTGCTCCCCATCCATACCTACGCGCTGAATCCGCGCCCGCTGGCCATCATCATCGGCGACCCCATCCCCACCACCGGTCTCACCACCCGCGACGCCGACGCCCTCACTCAGCAGCTCTTCACCGCGATTACGACGACGTACATGCAGAGAACAGCGAATAAGGCGTAGGGATCAGAGCGGAAGGGTTTTATGGTGTGCATGGGCTACGCAGGTCAGTTGAACGGGCGACAGGATTTGCTAAACAGCTCAAAAACCGCACGATGATGGACTGGCAGGGCGCTCATCACAGTCTGGAGTTGTGCTTTCAATGACCGGCTGTCTGCCGGACATACCTTGTGGATATAGCGCAGACGACCGATTAGCTGCTCAACATATTTTGCATAATCCTGCGGCGCAACCCTGCCTTCAGCAAGATTGTGAATACCGGCACGTACTTGCCCGATGTAAGTTCTTGGCACACGGACGGCATGTAGACCTGCACGAGTTCCGGTCAACGTCTTGGTATCCCTTGGCCCCATGATCGTGATCTTTCGATGAGAGAACTTAAGACCTTCTTGACGAAATTGCCCGACAGTAATTTGAATGAGTTGCCGGGCGTTTGATCCCGAGAAGGCAAGATCATCAAGCCAAGTTGAGTACATGACTCCAAGCCGGGCGCACTCACTCCGTATACCGGCGTCTATAGACCAAATCAACAAATTTGCAAGTGCCGGGCTTGTGGGGGATCCTTGCGGTAAACGCCGCCGATAAGTTGTCAATTTTGTAAGAAGCTTCGCAATCATTGGCGAGCAACCGAGTACTACAGACCAGACCCGGTAGACATGCTTTGGCGTGATACTCGGGAAGCATTGCTTGACATCGAGAGTAATTAATAACGATGCCTTACGGTGACATTCGGCATTGCCAAAGATCGTCCTCTGCGGTACAGCGCCAAAGATGTGCTCTGGCATCAGGATTGGATGCAATAGTTCTTGATAGATATTCGACTGCAATGCTAGTAACGGGCCGGTTGGACGATCTATTGGCCGAGGCTTCTTGGGTTCTTTCTTCGAAAACCACTGTCGTTTCGCCGAGAGATCGAAAGGGTCATAGAACAACTGCGCGTTTCCAGCCAACTCCTGAAGTCGCTCGACGCTTGTTCCTAGTCGCTGCGCTAACCGTGCGAGATTTCCGAGTCTTAACGGCTGGATTGTCTGCTCGTTGTTCTCCATCGTCATCACCCGCAAACAGAAGTGCCGCCAACGCCTCTGCGATTTCAGAAAGCCTTCGCCCTTCCGACTGTGCAGTATCGCCTTCCTCCGTTGCCAACAAGATTAATAGGTGCAACGGCACTTGGAACGCTTCCGCAAGCTTCTCCAACACTTCACGACTTGGCTCCCGCTTGTTTGCCTCAAGCAACGAAACATAACTGGGATCGGTCCCAAGCCTCTTCGCAAGCTCTCGCTGAGATATATCAGCGAGAGCCCGCGTAACACGTATTGCTTTCCCGTAATTCATGGCATTCCTAAACTGGTACTGAGTCTTCCTTGACAAGACGTTTGGGTTAACTACGCTTTACGAAGTTCTTGACTAACTCTTCGGTAATCGTCCGTACCACTTGATAGATCCAAAACCTATCGAGTGTGGACGACCGTCGAAGTTGACGAATCTTCTTCAAGGCAGTTTCCAACGCATTCCTTTGTTCCGGTTCCAGTCCATCTCGTGTAAGCGCCGCCTGAATGACGGCGACGCACACATTCAAGTCCCTTTGTTTCTTCATACTATTGCTCCTTCTCTCGGCGTGTTACCGAGTGCCGCAGCCGGCGTGCACCGAGTAAGGGATGGATGGAACCAGAAGACTCAGCCATTGTGTGTGCCGCTCCAACGTGCCGCTATCTGCTCCGCTGGATGCGTTATGTTCGTCGTTGCTGACCTGTCCGGACGAACAAAGACGGGTTGTTGCCCCGTCGTCGCGAAGTGTAGACCGCGACCTAATGTCCCAAATGGGACGCAATCATGGTGCATCGTTTCTGCGAGAAGGATTGTCAAAGAGCACTTGCTGTCGAGCGTTACGTCGACCCAGTTCAAACAATACGCACTGAGAGGACGGCTGTCAAGAAAAATGACGACGTGAAATGAAGCATGAATACTCTTGCCTGTTGAGGACCACCCTTCGCCTTCATCTAGCTAAGCGCGTCGAGTGGAAAATGCACAGCCCAGTCCGAGATGAACCCACTCCATCAATAGAGCCCGGCCACGCTGCGGTCGCCGTCTCGATTAAGCTGGCGAGACTGTGATGAAGCCTCTCGTCCTTATCCTCTCGATCCTCTTCGCATTCTCCGCGCTCAACGCGCAACAGGCCGTCTGGCAGCCCTCGTCCGGACATGCGCAAATCCCGATCTGGCCCGGAGCAATACCCGATGCGCGCCCGGCGAAGGGGCCGGAGAAGTCGGTGGCTGTCACAAACGAGCTAGTCGCTGGGAAGCCGTGGATTGAGGTCGAAAATGTCTCGCGCCCCACCATGACGGTCTATTCGCCGAGCGGCACGAACACCGGCGCGGCGGTCGTCGTCTTTCCCGGCGGAGGCTACGAGATTCTCGCCATCGACCTTGAAGGCTCCGAGGTCTGCGACTGGCTCACCTCGAAGGGGATCACCTGCGTGTTGCTGAAGTACCGCGTTCCCGCGCCGCGCTCGTCTCCATACTTTGGCGCGTATCCGCAGTCGCCGATCGCGCTTGAGGACGCGCAGCGCACGCTGGGCCTCATCCGCCTGCACGCCGCCGAGTGGCACATTGACCCGCACAAGATTGGCGTGCTCGGCTTTTCGGCGGGCGGGTCGCTGGTGGCAGAGATCAGCAACCACTTCGCCGAGCGCCTCTACAAGCCCGTCGATGCGGCGGACAAAGAAAGCTGCCGCCCCGACTTTGCCGTGGCGCTCTATCCCGGCCATCTTGCGATGGGCAACAAGCCGCTCAACCTGAACCCGGACATCCGCGCGCACATCACTGCGCAGACTCCGCCGACATTTCTGCTACAGGCCGAGGATGACCACGTGGACAACGTCAACGACTCGCTGGTCTATTACATCGGCCTCAAGAACGCAGGCGTTCCGGTCGAGATGCATCTCTACGCCCACGGCGGACACGCCTTCGGGATGCGCCCCACCAAATTCCCCATCACGCACTGGCCCGCGCTGGTCGAAACCTGGCTCCAGACTATCGGCATGATCGCGCCTCAATCCTGAGTGACTGGGCCGCGTGCCTGCACGAAAGACTTAACACTGATTGTCACCGATGAACACTGATCTTAAAAGCAACCGCGAAAAAGCAACCGCGAAGACGACCACGGATTCGCACGGATTTGCGCGGATTGAGTTTCTCATCCGTGTGATCCGTGAAATCCGTGGTCGTTATTGTTTTTGTCTCTAGAATCCGCGCTTATCGGTGCCAATCGGTGTTGGGCGTTAGGCCGGGTGCCCCATGCTTTCATTTCATCTCGACTCTCCTTCTGCAATCTCTGTTGTGGCCAAACCGGCAATTTGATTGGCAGAACGCATCATGGCGTCCCAGGCGCCATCTCCCATTCCCTGTTCAAGCCGCGTTCTCAGACGCGCCTGCACCTCTTCCCACACGGGCGTTGCGCGCTCGAGCTTGCGTTGCCCTGTTTTGCTCAGGCTCAGCAGGCGCTCGCGCCGATCCTTGCCGCGCCGCTCCCGCACCCAGCCTTCGCGCACCATGATGGCCAGCGTCCGCGTCAGCGTCGTGCTGTCGATGGCGAGGATCTGGCCAAGCCGCCCCTGTGACACCTCGCCGGTGCGCGTCAGCACCTGCAGGGTCGTCATCTGCGTGGCCCTGAGACCAAGCGGCCGCAGGGCCTCTTCATAGGTCTGCGTCAGCGCGCGGGCTGCCCGGCGGAAGCTGCCGCACAGACACGGCAATGCTGGAATCGAATCGCTCATATCGAAATAGATGCATATACATCTATTCAAGGTCACGAAAATTTATCGGGGAACAGTAGAAAAATCTCCACCTCTTCTCCCCCAAAAGTGTTATCCGGCGATCGAAAGTTTCCGGTCTGGTTACTTCAGTTGCAACGTAGCATGAGAGCAACCGGAGCCAGCCGTCGGCACCAGCGACGGCACCGGTCTTCCGGCCTCTATGAATGAGGTGAACAATGCGATTCCTCCCCACTTGCATCGTCCTCTTCGCTGCGTCTGCAACTGTTCCTTTGCTCGGCCAGAGCAGCACCGTCCAACACAATGCCCAATCCAACCTGGTATCGACCGCCGGCTCATCCCATGCCCCGGCCGCTGCTCCCACACCTGCTCCCACCCCTGATGCTGCTGCTCTCCGTTCCGACATCAACCAGCAGGACAGGATCATCAAGCAACAGATCGACGCGCAGCAAAACCTGCTCAAGAAAAACCAGGAGATGATGAAGCAGGCCAAGAAGCTCGACGAGAAGAACAAGAAACTGGCCGAGAAGAACCGCAAGCTCGAAGCCGCAAACCGCGCCTTCGACGCCGAGAAGAACGCCCTCAACGCCAAAAACGCCGCCCTCGCCCAAAAACACGAGGACCTGAAGGCCGCCGAGAAACCGATCACCATCGACGCTGCCAAATAGGGACTCGCCAACACCGGGGTGTCCTGTTCATGCAGCCGGAGCATGTCCGTTGCCGCGTTACGAACTGGCAACGGACATCGCACTGCTGATAACGTGGAGTCATGCGGCCGCGCATCGCCATCCCGGTCCCCACCAGCCACAATCCTGAGTACAACCAGCGGTCGTGGCATACCTACGCAGACGCGGTGGAACGCGCTGGAGGCGAGCCGGTCCAGATCCCCCTCAGCGGAACCCCGTCCGATATTGCCAATCTGATTAACACCTGTCAGGCCGTCCTGCTGCCCGGCTCGCCAGCCGACGTCAACCCCCACAAGTTCGGCCAGGAGCCGGTGCCCGAGTGCTCGCCAGCCGACCCGGCGCGGGAGAACGTGGATGAGTTGCTCATTCAGGATGCCCACAACCTCTATAAGCCGATCCTCGCCGTCTGCTTCGGCGCGCAGTCTCTGAATGTCTGGCGCGGCGGCACGCTTGTCCAGCACCTTGTGCCCATGCCGGTCAACCATCCCGCTGGCCGCAACGTCGCTGTAGCCCACACCGCGGCCATCGCGCCCGACTCGGTTCTTGGCGGCATCCTTAAAGAGGGCACCCCTGCTGAAGCCCCGGAGCAGGACGGTTTTCTCCGCCTGCCGGTCAACTCCAGCCACCACCAGGCCATCGGCATCCCGGGTGATGGTCTTCGCGTCACCGCACGCTGCCCGCAGGATGGCGTTATTGAAGCTGTCGAAGGCGGGTTGGCCAGCAACCCTGAAGGCGCGGCGCATCCACACTGGGTGCTCGGCGTGCAGTGGCATCCGGAGCGCAGCTACGACCTCAGCCCTGCCTCGCAGTCCATCTTCCGGCGCTTTGTCTCTGAAGCCGCTCACTGGACGCCCCGGCCCATCCATACCTCGGTCGCCAAGTCTTGAGATCGATGCGCTGAATTGTTCCACGTGGAACAATTTGGAACGGCCTAACATCGGCTGGCATCGAGGAACACCGATCTTAAAAGCAACCGCGAAGACGACCACGGATTAGCGCGGATTGAGTTTCTCATCCGTGTGATCCGTGAAATCCGTGGTCGTTATTGTTTTTGCCTCTAAAATCTCCGCTTATCGGTGCCAATCGGTGTTAAGCCGTTCGCATCCGGTCTCCCGTAAAATGTTCCACGTGGAACAATCTGCACTTTCCGCGTCTCAAATCAGTGCGCTTCTAACCCCGTACCTGCCCGAGGTGCCGGATGGGATCGCCACGCAGCTTGCTGTTTATCTCGACCTGCTGCTCAGATGGAATGCCCGGACGAACCTGACCGCTATCCGCGAGCCGGAGGAGATCGTGCGCCGTCATTTTGGCGAAAGCCTCTTCTGTGGGCTTCATGTCGGCCGTCAAACTGAGACATTGCTTGATTTAGGCTCGGGAGCCGGGTTCCCCGGGCTGCCCACTGCGCTGCTTCGCCCGGAGATTGCCGTTACGCTGGCCGAGTCCCAGAACAAGAAAGCCACTTTTCTGCGCGAGGCCGTTCGCACCCTGCAGCTTGGCGATGTCGAGGTCTGGGCCGGACGAGCGGAGGCCCTGCCTGAGACGCGCCGGTTCGATACCGTCACCCTCCGGGCCGTGGATAATATGGCTGTCGCTCTGGTCGCCGCCGTTCCGCGCGCCGCGCGGGAGATCCTTGTGCTGGGCAGCACTGTGCCGGGGTTTCCTTCAGATTTCGCCCTTCAGCCGCCGATTCCTATTCCCGGTGGGCAGGCCAGCTTCCTCTTCCGGGCCGTCCGAGGGTAAGCCGAGGGTAAGCATTGTTCCACATGGAACAATTTGGGAAGGCTTAACACCGATCCGCGCCGATTTAAAGACCAAGGACGACCACGGATAACGCGGATTGGCACGGATTTTTTTTGATATTGCCCAAAGCGCAGCAAAGTGATCCAACTGCGTGTATCGATGTCAAATTGTTCCACGTGGAACAATTTGCCTTATCCGTCTTCATCCGCGTTATCCGTGGTCGGTCTTTAAAGATCGATGCCATCGGTGCAAATCGGTGTTAAGCCTCTCCCGCGATAAAAGTTTTCCACACCGAATGGCGCCCAAGCCCTTCATTTCCCCCCGCAAATCCGGGGTTCCACACGTTCTCCACAGGCGGGGACACTTCTTCAACATTGCCTCCGGCGCGGCTGCCCGATAACCTTCTCCTACGCAGATGATCACCATTCACCCAGCCGACAAACCTGCTCCAGAAGCCCCGGCGGAGGCTAAGCCGGAGGCGCGCTCCAAGGTCATCGCCGTCGTCAACCAGAAGGGTGGCGTGGGCAAGACCACGACGGCCATCAATCTGGCCGCTTCGCTGGCGCTCGAAGGGCTTCCGACCCTGCTGATCGACTGCGATCCGCAGGCCAACTCGACTGGCGGCCTGGGCTTTGCGCGCGACGACGACCGGCACAGCATCTATAACGTCCTGTTGAACCATGCTTCGCTGGACGAGGCGCTGCTGACGGCTGGAATCGACAACCTGAAGCTCATCCCTTCGAGCAAGAACCTGATTGGCGCGACGATTGAGTTGATTGCGGCCGAGCGGCGCGAGTACAGGCTGCGGGAGGCCATCGAGCCGGTGCGTGCGCGCTATCCATTTATTATTCTGGATTGTCCGCCTGCGCTGGACCTGTTGACCCTGAACGCGCTGGTGGCCGCCGATGGTCTACTGGTGCCGATGCAGGCCGAGTACTTTGCACTGGAAGGCATTTCGGAGTTGATGAGCACGCTCGACCGCGTGACCCAGACGTTCAACCCGAACCTGGCGCTCGAAGGCGTGCTGCTGACCATGTACGACGAGCGCACGAACCTGGCTGTGCAGGTGACGGAGAACCTGAAGGCGTTCTTCGACGACAAGCTGCTGAAGACGAGCATCCCGCGCAATATCCGACTGGCAGAGGCGCCGAGCCACGGCAAGCCGGTCGCGGTGTATGATGCCAAGTCACGCGGGGCCGAGGCTTACAGGGAGCTGGCACTCGAAATTCTGGCCCGTAACAATATGGAGAGCCCTGAGGTGAAGCGTCGCAGGGCGGCGGCAGCGGCAGCGGCCAGTTCGCTGAAGTCGTTCCAACAGCCGGAGAAGAAGCGGTTCTGGAAGAAGGACAGGGCTTAGGGATTAGGGCTTGGGGATTAGGAAAGGCAGATTCCTCCGCAGCGCTGCGGAATGGAAATGCAAAAGCTGCGGAATGAGATTGGGAGAGTAACGATGGCAACGGCTACACAAGAGACTAAGCATGATCCGAAGCGTCGCGCCCTGGGCAAGGGGCTGGAGTCTCTGCTGCCTGCACGGCCTGCGGTGGTGGGGCAGATTCAGGCTCAGGCTGCGGAGTCTGCCGGGAAGCCGATGGAGATTCCGCTCGACCAGATCGACCGGAACCCGTTTCAGACGCGCTCGCACTTTGACGAGGCCCAACTGAATGAGCTGGCGCAGTCGATTTCAGCCAGTGGTGTAGTGCAACCTATTGTAGTTAAAAGAGTTACGTCTGGACGTTACCAGTTGATTACGGGGGAGCGGCGTTGGCTGGCCAGCCAGAAGGCGGGCAAGCAGACGATTCCGGCGGTGATCCGGCAGGTCTCGGACGAGCAAACGCTGGAGATGACGATTGTCGAGAACCTTCAGCGGGCGGACCTGAACCCGATTGAGCAAGCCCATGCTTTTCAGCGACTTAGCCAGGAATTTCAGCTTACCCAGGAGCAGATTGCGATCCGCACGGGCAAGGAGCGGGCGTCGGTGGGCAACTTCGTCCGGTTGCTGCGGCTGCCGGAGGGGTTGCAGAAGAAGGTCGAGACGGGCGAGCTTTCGTTCGGCCATGCGCGGGCGATTCTGGCGCTGGATACGCATGAGGCGATGACGCAGGCCGCGCAGAAGGTGATGGCCTTGTCTCTTTCGGTGCGCCAGACGGAGAGCTATATTCAAGGGCTCATCAACCCGGAGGCGAAGCCGCTGAAGAAGGACGAGAAGCCCGCGCAGCCGGAGGACCCGAATGTGCGCGAGGCGCAGGAGCAGTTGCAGCGCAGGCTCGGGCTGAAGGTGCGGATCGAGGACAAGCGCGGCAAGGGCAAGGTGATTATCGAGTACGCGAACATCGAGGACTTCGACGCGATTCTTGGGGCGCTGGCGGGGTAAGGCAGGGATCAGGGCTTAGGGAAGGTCTGATTTAAGTCCGCGAAGATTCTCTCAGGGGCTAAAGAGGGTGCTGAAAAAGTCATTGGCGAAGAGAAAGGCGTACCTCAGCGGCTAAAGCCGCGCTGATTTTGCGGTACTTGCGGCACGGCTGAAGCCGTGCCCTTAAGCAAAACGGACTTCTTCAGCACCCTCTAAAGCC
>NZ_DASUBE010000045.1:0-27892 GCF_035763405.1 Edaphobacter sp. | reverse complement strand
GCGACTCCGCCCATGCGGCGCGTGGTGGGGTCGTGGACCGTGCCGCGGGTGAGCATGTTGAAGTGCGGATTGGTTTGTGCGTTGCCCTCGTCGTCGTGGGTGGTGGGCGCGATGTTGGGGACCCAGTCGAGCGCATTCCATTGGTCGCCGTGGCAGGGGCCGCCTTCGTCGCTGGGGATTTGCGTTGGCAGCGTGATGGCTGCTCCGACGATGGTGTAGGGGCCGCAGGCTTCGGCTATGGGGAGATAGCGTGTGTGCGTCATGCCGAGCGGCTTGAAGATGTGCTGTTCGGCGTACTCGTCGAGTGTCTCGCCGCTGAGCTTTTCAACGAGCGCGCCGAGGGTGATGAAGTTGATGTCGGAGTACTCGAAGTGCGTGCCGGGAGTGGTTTTCAGTGGCGAGGCGAGGGCGCGGCGGATGCCTTCGGCTTTGTCGGGCTTGGCTAGTCCCCACGGGTCTTTGAGGCTCACGTCGGGCGGCAGGCCGGAGTAGTGCGTGAGCAGCTCGCGGATGGTGACGTGTTCTTTGCCGTTGGCGGCGAAGGCTGGGAGGTATTTGGCGACTGGGTCGTCGAACTGGAGCTTGCCTTCTTCGTAGAGTTGCATGACGGCTACGGCGGTGGAGAGGCATTTGCTGAGCGAGGCCATGTCGAAGATGGTGTCTTCGGTCATGGGTTCGGCGGCGGTCGAGCCGTTGGGGCTGAGTTCGCCGGCGACTTTGCGGTTGCCGTAGGCCTGCTCGAAGACCTGATGACCGTCGTGGTCGATGAGGACGACTGCGCCGGGGAGGCGGTGCTCGGCGATGGCTGCGTTCATCAGCGTGGTGATGGGGGAGAAGTCGGGTTTGGTCTCCGTTTGAGTCTGTGCCGCTGCGGACAAAATGCGGGGAGTCTTCCCCTTCGCGTTGCTTTGGGTCAGAATGACGGCGTTTTTCGTTTGTGCGTGCGTTGCGGGCGCGGCGAAGAGAAGGCACGCCAGAATGATGGCTGCGGTGCTGACTGCTTTCGTTTGCCGCTTCGAGCGGAAGATGAGGCTGGCGAGTGAGCCGATGGCGAAGGTCACGATTGCTCCTATGAGGACATACCAGGTGTAGGCGATGCGCGGGATGGTGATGGGGCCGAGGTGCGCGGGGAACGTTCCCTGCCAGAGCCAGACGTTGAGCGTGAAGCCGACGACCATGCCGATGATCGCGCCGGTCTGCGTGGCCCAGCGGGCGAGTGTGCCGAGCAGGAAGACTCCGAGCAGCGCGCCGTAGGCCACCGAGGCGATGGAGAGGCCGATCTCGACGACATGGCCTTTGCCTCCGGCGTAGAAGCAGTAGACGGCGATGACGCAGAGGACCAGTGCCCATATGACGGTGGAGGAACGGGAGATCAACATGCGTTCGCGGTCGTCTGCGTTGGGCCGCAGGTGCATGTAGAAGTCGACGACCGTGGTCGAGGAGAGCGAGTTGTATGCGGCGCTGAGGTTGGACATGGCCGCGGCGAGAATGGCGGCGATCAGAAGACCGGCGATGCCGGTGGGCATCTCCTGCACGATGAAGGTGGGGAAGATGCGGTCGGCGCTGGTGAAGGTTGCGGGATGCAGCCCGTAGAAGACGTAGAGGCCGGCGCCGATCAGAAGGAAGATGGCGAACTGGACGAAGATCACCAGGCCGGATGAGATGAGCGCGAGCTGCGACTGGCGCAGGTTGCGCGCGGCGAGCATACGCTGGACCATGAGCTGATCGGTTCCGTGCGAGGCCATGGTGAGGAACGTGCCGCCGAGGATGCCCGCCCAGAAGGTGTAGGTCTCGGTGAGGTTCATCGCAAAGTGGAAGAGGTGGAAGCGGCCCGCTGCACCCGCGATGGTGTGAATGGCGTGCCAGCCTCCGGGAACGTGACTGCTGAGCGTGGAGATCGCAACCAGCGTGCCGCCGAAGTAAATCATCATTTGAACGACGTCGGTCCAGATGACGGCTGCCATGCCTCCTTCAAACGTATAGAGCAGCGTGAGCGCGGAGATGAGCACGATGGAGATGACGTCTCCTGTGCCGATGGCGATGGCGACGACGATGGAGACGGCGAAGACGCGGACGCCCTCAGCGGCGGCGCGCGTGGCGAGGAAGAGTCCGGCGGTGACTTTGTGGAGCGCAGGGCCGAAGCGATTGTCGATGAGCTGGTAGGCGGTGTACATCTCGCCCTTGAAGTATTTGGGCAGAAAGAGGAAGGCGACGATGGTGCGGCCGATGACGTAGCCGATAACGAGCTGCAGGAAGCCGAAGTCGCTCATGAAGGCGAGGCCGGGGATGGAGATGATGGTGAGGGTGCTGGTCTCGGCCGAAACGATGGAGAGCATGATGGCCCACCAGGGGATGGCCTGGTCGGCGAGGAAGTAGTTGCGCAGCGAGCGGGAGCCCTTCTCTTTGCCGCGGAAGCGCAGGCCGAAGAGCGTGATGCCGATCAGGTAGACGGCAATGAGGGTAAGGTCGGCGGCGTGGAGGCGCGTCGGAAGAGCGGCTGCGAGCATAGACGAGAGTGTATAGGTTTGAGGCCGCTTGCTGGAGGAAGCAGGCGATAACTTATCATTGCAGTCTATGGCTCTTTTTCTGGCAATCGACTCCGGTGGAACGAAGACACGCTGCCTGCTGGCCGATGACGCGCGGGTGCTGGCGCGCGCCGCGACGGGCAGCATCAAGCTGACGCGCGTGGGCGAAGAAGAGGCGACGAGGCGGCTGCGCGCGATGCTCGCTGAAGTTGCGGCGTCTGCTGGTGTGAATCTGAAGGACGTGTCGCGGACGTGCGCGGGGCTGGGCGGGTACGGCATCGACGCGGTGCGGGAGTGGGCGGAGCGCGAGCTTGCCGCTGCGGTGGGCGGCGATGTGATTCTGTGCGGCGATGAGGAGATCGCGCTCGAAGGCGCGTTTCGGGGCGGGCAGGGAATTCTGGTCGTTGCTGGCACGGGAGCGATTGTGATGGGGCGTGCGCTCGACCGGCGGACGGGTGAGAAGGTCAATCTGACCTCGGGCGGCTGGGGGCACGTGCTGGGCGATGAGGGCAGCGGCTACTGGATCGGGCTGGAGGGGTTGCGGGCGGGCTTCTGGGCCAAGGACCGCGGCGTTCCGACGATGCTGCTACAAAAAATTGGCGAGTTCTGGGATGGGGCTTCGCTGGGCGAGATGGTGGGGATTGCGAATGGGATTCCTGCGCCTGACTTCGCGGCGCTTGCTCCGGTAGTGGCGAAGTGTGCCGAGGCGGGCGATGAGCTGGCGACGGCTGTGCTCGCGCGGGGTGGTGAGGAGCTGGGCGATCAGGTGGCGATTGTCGCAGTGAAGATGCGGGAGTTTACTGGGGGGGGCGAGATTGGCGTGGCTTATACGGGGAGCGTGCTGGAGCACATCTCGCTGGTGCGGTCGGCGATGGTGCGGACGCTGAAGGAGGCTGCGCCTGAGGCGAAGGTGATGGAGAGTGCGGTCGATGCGCTGGAGGGTGCGTTGTGGCGGGCTCGGAGCGGGGCGTGATGTATGACGACCCACCTTAGGCGCGATGAAGCCGCGCCGAAGATGGGGTACCCGGCTTTTGTTCTAGTTGAGGATGGTGGATTGGAGCTGGCCTGCGGAGTTGAAGAGGTTGAAGCGGGCGGGCTGGCCGGGAGCGAGCTTTGATTCGAGGCCGAGGAGCTTTGCCGGGTTGTGCGAGGCGAGGCGGATGGCTGTGGCGAGGGATGCTCCGGCAAACTTCTGGATGTTTTCAACGGCGCGGTCCATGGTGAGGACGGAGCCGGCGAGGCTGAACTTTCCTTTGTTGTCGTCGCTGGCGAGGAAGGCGCGGCCTTCGGCGACCTGAACCTGGAAGGTGCCGAGCATGTAGACGCCGTCGGGCATGCCGGCGGCGGACATGCTGTCGGTGACGAGGATGGCGAGGTCTTCGCCTTTTGCTTTGAGCCAGAGGCGGACCATCTCGGGGGCGACGTGGACGCCGTCGCAGATGAGTTCGGCGTAGAGGGTGGGGTCGTCGAGGACGGTGGCGATGACGCCGGGGTCGCGGTGGTCGAGCGGGCGCATGGCGTTGTAGGTGTGGGTGGCGCTGGCGGCTCCGGCTGTGATGGCGGCCTGGGCTTCGGAGGTGGTGGAGTTGGTGTGGCCGATGCTGAGCTTGACGCCGTGCTTTTTGGCGTGTCGGATGAGGTCGAGCGCGCCGGGAACCTCGGGTGCGATGGTCATCAGGCGGATGTGCCCGCGGGCGGCCTGCTGGAAGCGGTCGAAGAGGGCGATGTCGGGTGGGAGGATGTCGGCGGGCGGATGGACGCCGCGCTTGGCATGCGAGATGAACGGGCCTTCGAGGTGGATGCCGACGGGGACGGCCGCACCGGGCGTCGGGTTCTCGATGGCGTTGGCGATGCCTTCGAGCGAGCGGAGGGTTTTGTCGATGGGCGCGGTGACGGTGGTGGCGAGGTAGCGGCCGACGCCTCGGGTGCCGAGGAAGCGGCTGATGGTGGCGATGGCGTCGGGGGTGCCTTCCATGACGTCGTGGTTGGCCGCGCCGTGGGTGTGAATGTCGAGGAAGGTGGGGGCGAGGGTGGTGTCTTCGCGGCTGGTCTCGGCCTGGGTGATGGATTGGATGATGCCGTCTTCGATGGTGACGACGGGATGGTCGAGGACGCCTTCGAGCGTCAGGAGGCGGCGGGCAGTCAGGGTCTGGGGCATTGATTATGAGTGTAAACGGATGGGGTGAATTCGGGGCTCAGCAGACCCAGGTCTCCGAATCGAGACCTGGGGCACTCGCGCCCGGCATTGCTCTATGATTGTAAATTTTTATGACGGAATTTTCGCTGCCGTGAAATGCTTAGGCACGGTGCTGGGCAGTTCAAGCAAGGGAGGGAAGTTCTATGGTTAGTTTCCTGATGATGCTGGCGCTCGCTCCTGTGATGTGGGCGGCGACGTGGATTTATTCATTGTTGCCCCGCTACATGAATGGATATTTTTGGACAAAATACTTTTTGATAAAGTTCCTCGTTTGGGTGGTATGTGTGGTGGCGATCGGAGGAGGTCTTCTTGCTCAACTGGACTTTATTGCCCACCGGCAGCCGTCGCTGCATGCTCGTGAGTTCTATTTAATAGCTTTGCTCCTGATCGAAGGTATTCCAATGCTGGCCATTTGCATTTATCGCTACTATCAAGACCCGGGCAACTATTATTGGTTTGATGGAAGAGAGCAAGCGAAACAATCCTCCAAGGAGCGCTAGGCGACCTGAGGAAGAGAAGGTGGACTCCGGGCAGAAGGGCATACCCCAGGGACTGAAGAGGGTGATGAAAAAGTATCTCGCCGGGAAGAAAGCGTACTTCAGCGGCTAAAGCCGCGTTGATTTTGCAGCGTTAGCGGCACGGCTGAAGCCGTGCCCTTAAGCAAAACTGACTTTTTCAGCACCCTCTGAAGCCCCGATCTTATTTGCTGCCGAGAGAGCCTACCTAGAAGCAACGGCAACAGCAACAACAGATTTCTCCGCTGCGCTGCGGAATGGAAATGCAAAAGCTGGCTGGGCAAGTGCTTACATTCCCTCCCGTCCGCAAAAAGTGCGTAAGGATGGGGCCCCGAATGTTTGTGGCTGGTTGAGAGGGAAACCGCAGGTCCTTCGACTCCGCCTCTCACGATGAAACTGTGAGAGGCTTCGCTCAGGATGACAATGTCGTTTTTTGAGGGCCTTATGGGGTTGGTGGGGCGGGGATGCCGAGGGTGCTGGCGGGTGGGATGGTGTGGTTGAGTGCCCAGCCGCGTTGGACGGAGCGGATTTGGTCGATCCGGTTGAGCCAGAGCTGGATGGTCTGGTCGTAGCGTTCGAGGTTGTTGGTGAGGAAGTAGGGGCGGTTGGATTTGAGCCACGCTGCCTGGTAGAGGTCGCGGATGAGTGAGTAGCGGCTGCGCATGTCCTGGAGCTTGCCGTTGACGCCGTTGATCTCGTTGAGGCGACGGGAGACTTCGATGTGGTCTTCGCGTTGCTTTGAGGTTTGGAGTGAATAGGCTACGGCGTAGTCGTCGGCGATCTCGTCGGCGACCTGGAACTTGAGGCCGATGAGGTCCATGCGGCGCGCGCCGAGGTCGAGTGCGTCGAGCGCGTCCTGCTCGCGGAGGTTGGGGTTGGCGTTGCGGGCCTGGGCGATGAGGGTGATGGCCCGCTCGGCGTGGAGGCGGACTTCGGAGAGGACCGGACGGACTTGCGCGGCTTCGCGCTGGCCATCGACGGAGAAGGGATCGATCCAGAAGACGAGATCGGAACCGTCGGCTTCAAGCGGCGAGTCGTGGAGGAGCTGGTGGGCGGCCATCATTTCGCGCTGGGCCTGGTCGATGTTGCCGGTCAGGTCTCCGTGGAAGTTGGCGCCGAAGCTGGATTGGAAGTCGGGGATGGAGGCTTCGCCTTTGTGCCATGCAGCTTCGGCCCCAAAGAGGATGCCGTACCAGTTGTTGTTGGCGAGGGCTTCGCCGTCGTCGTCCCAGATGGTGTTGAGCTGGCCGGTGACGCCGAGACGCTCGCCCTGAACGGTGAACTGCTGGATGTTCGTGAGGCCGTTGTTGTAGTTGGGATAGACGCGGGACCAGTTGTTGATGCCGGGAGCGACCCAGGTTTCCATGTGCGCGTCGGTGAAGGGCTTGATCCAGCGGTCGTAGCCGTTGGGCTGCGGACTGTACTCCCAGGCGACGGCGATGGTGGCCTGCTTGAAGCTCGCGGGCATCTGCTTGACGAGGTCGGGGTCGTGCATGGCGATGTCGCCCCAGAAGAGAAGCTTGCGGTGGAGGGGCTGGAGGTCGGCGACGATCTTTTGCAGGTAGTCGAGGTAGACGGCTCCGAGGCCTTGAGCATCGACCTGCGCTTTGGTCTGGCCGCGGCCGAGGTCCTGAGTCTCGTCTGCGCCGAGATGGAGGAACGGGCCGGGGTAGATCTGCGCGAGTTCAGCGAACATGTCGTGCGTGACTTTGAGCGAGCCGGGCTGGCCGGGCGCGAGGACGTAGCCGTGCGGCGTCTCGGCGAGCTGGGAGTACTGCTCCCAGTTGAGAAGGTAGTGGAGATGGCCGAAGGCTTCCTGCTCGGGGATGATGGTGACGTGGTAGTGGGCGGCGTAGGCGACGAGCTCGCGCGCCTGCTGCTGGGTGAGCGTGCCGCCGGGAGGTCCCATGAGCGGGTGGCTCAGGTACTGCATGGTGTTTTCAAAGTAGGGCGAGTAGATGTTGAGTTTGTAGGCGGCGATGGTGCGGATCTGCTTCTTCTGGAAGTCGAGCGTGGGGACGGGGCCGCGGGAGAGATCGTCGTCGAGGCCGCGGTATTTGAGCGCGGGCCAGTCGCGGATGGTGGCGGTGTGGAGGATGGCATCGGGACCGTTGCCGACGATGAGCTGCTTGACGGTCTGGATGGCGTAGAAGACGCCGGAGGCGGTGAAGCCGGTGAGGGCCAGGCCCTTTTTGTCGGGGATGATGGCGTAGCCTTCGGGGGTGATGTTGGCGGTGGGCTCGGCTGAGGTGTTGGGCGGGAGCGAGTCTTTGTAGATGGATTTCGAGAGCGGCGTGCCGTAGCGCTGGATGAGGATGTGGACGGGCGCGGAGTCGGTGACGGCGATGCCGCGCTGGACGAGGAAGTTCTTGAGGTCGTCGGTGGCGAAGGTGTCGTCTGCATCGCAGGGGGAGGCGCAGGTGACGGAGATGCCGTTGGCGAGCGGCTGGTCGGCTGCGGGGCGGACTTCGCGGGGGACTGGAATGAGGTGAAGCGGGTTCTGTGCGGAGGCAAAGGCAGAGAGGGCGAGAACGATTGCGCCGAAGCGGATTCTGGACATGCAGATAAAGCTAAATGAGAGCGAGAGCAGAGGGAAGGGCTGAGCGGCTCTTCCGACGGGAATGTGATTTTTGTGTGAATAGAGGGCAAATTATTTTTCTATTCACATGAAAACGGCAGCATGAGGGAAAGAGCAAAAGGTGAGAGTTTGCGGCGGCCATCTGGCCACGGCCGCTCTCTGGTTTGTCCTTAGGCCTTCAACATTCTGCGAGGTTCCATGACGAAGCAATTACGAGCAGCTATGGCAGCGGTACTGGTGTTGAGCACCGTTTCGTTGCAGGCGCAGAGCACGACGACGCATAGCAAGAAGACGGTCAAGAAGACGACGAGCGCAACCGAGCAGGAGATTCAAGACCTGCGCGGGATGCTGGAGAAGCAGCAGTCGCAGATTGACGCGCTGAAGCAGGAGAATGCGGAGAAGGACGAGAAGCTGCATGAGGCGCAGCAGTCGGCCCAGGGGGCTGAAGCGGCGGCTCAGGCAGCCACGGCGAAGGCAGAGACGGCGAGCTCGAGCGTGACGGCGAATACGGAGGCGGTTTCGTCGCTGAGCAACGAAGTGTCCGGCCTGAAGACGGCGCATGCAGGATTGGAGACGTCGGTTGCCGAGACGAAGAAGCAGGTTGCGGCGGCGGTGGATTCGCCGGCAACGCTTCGCTACAAGGGCGTCACGATTACGCCGGTTGCCTTCTTTGCGGCGGAGTCGGTGTGGCGGCAGCGTGCGATCAATTCGGATGTCAATACTCCGTTTACCAGCACGCCCTTCGCCAATGCGGGCAATGCGCATGTGAGCGAGTTGAATTTCTCCGGACGGCAGAGCCGGGTGGGCGCCTTGTTCGAGGGGAAGACCGGTGCGCTGAAGTTGTCCGGATATGTCGAAGCCGACTTTCTTTCGAGCGGCACAACGAGCAATAACAATCAGAGCAACAGCTACACGCTGAGACAGCGGCAGATCTGGGGTCAGGCGGCGCGGGGTGGCTTTGCCGTGACCGGCGGGCAGATGTGGTCGCTGGTGACGGAGACGAAGAAGGGTACGGACAATCGCACGGAGAACCTGCCGATGACGATTGATGCGCAGTACCACGTCGGTTTTAGCTGGATGCGCGTGCCGGCGATTCGTTTCCAGGAGAAGGTGGGGGCGATGACGACGGTGGCGATGTCGCTGGAGAACGGCCAGACGGTCGGGTTCAACAACGGCGGCTCGAATGGGCCGACGAATTACTTCTTCGGCGGGACGGGCAACAACGGCGGTTTGTACAACACGACGACGACGTACACGAATAATGTTGCTCCGGATGTGATTGTGAAGGCGGCGTTCGATCCGTCGTTCGGGCACTTTGAGGTGGGCGGAGTGGCGCGGTGGTTCCGCGATCGTTACTACCCGAACGCGACGGCGACTCCGGCTTCCTCGGCAGGCGCGGTGAACGATACGAAGACGGGCGGTGGAGTATTTGCCAACGCGCGCGTGAAGGCGACGAAGTTTGCCGATGTGGGCGTTCACTTCATGGGCGGCGATGGCGTGGGCCGGTATGGCACGTCGGGGTTGTCGGATGTGACCGTGCATCCGAATGGAACGCTGGAACCGCTGCGGGCGTATCAGGGGCTGTTCTCGGTGGAACTGCACCCGATGGCGAAGCTGGACCTGTTCGGCTACTACGGCGGCGAGTATGTGCAGCGGACGCTGTATGTGAATGCGAAGGGGCAGCAGGTGGGGTACGCTCCGCTGACGCAGAACAACACCGGGTGTTTTACGGAAGGGCTGCCGGGTGCGGGCGGGACTTCGCCGGCGGGTTCGTGCGGGGCGTTGACGCGCGGGGTCTTTGAGGCTACGGGCGGATTTACGTATCGCATCTACAACAATCCGAAGTTCGGGAAGCTCCAGTATCAGGTGCAGTACAGCTACCTGAACAAAAAGACGTGGACTGGGGTGGGAGGCGCTCCCAAGGCGGATAACAATATGGTGTTTACGAGCATGCGGTACTACATTCCGTAGGGTGCACGCCGTTGAACACTGAAAGGCAAACGCAGATCCTCCCGTGCGCGGAAGGATGACAACTAAGAAAGAGGGGCACCCTTCGGGGTGCTTTTCTTTTGCGGAAAAGGTATTGCTCATGGTGCGAACAAATTTGGTAGGCTTTGTAGTGCTGGTGGATTTCGTGGTGAGATGGTAGTACCACTTTTGAGGAGCGATACGAATGCTGAATGAGAACAGGCTGTTTCCTGCGGATGGCGCGGCGCGAGCGGTAGCGGTGAAGTTGTATGACGCGATTCGGGACCTGCCGATCATCTCGCCGCATGGACACTGCGATCCGCGATGGTTTGCGGAGAACGGCGCATTTCCGAATCCGACGGCGTTGTTCATTCAGCCCGACCACTATATCTTCCGGATGCTGTATTCGCAGGGCGTCTCGCTGGAATCGCTGGGGATTCCGCAGGTGGATGGGAAGCAGTCGGCTGACCCCCGCGAGGTGTGGCGGATCTTTGCGAAGCACTACTATCTGTTTCGCGGCACGCCTACGCGGTTGTGGATCGATTATGCGTTCGAGAAGCAGTTTGGGCTGAAGAAGCGGCTGGGGCCGGAGAATGCGGACGAGTATTACGACCTGATTGCGAAGAGGCTGGAGACGCCGGAGTTTCGGCCTCGGGCGCTGTTTGAGTCGTTCAACATTGAGGTGCTGACGACGACCGATACGCCGCTGGATACGCTGGAGTATCACAAGGCGATGCGGGCTTCGGGATGGAAGGGCAGGGTGCTGCCGACGTTCCGGCCCGACTCCGTGATTGACGCTGAGTATGCGGGGTTTCTTCAGAACATCCAGAAGCTGGGTGAGGTCTCCGGCGAGGATGTGGGGACGTACAAGGGTTATCTGAATGCGCTGAGAAACAGGCGAGCCTTCTTTAAGTCGATGGGCGCGACGGCGACTGACCACGGACATCTGACGGCGCAGACGGCGGACCTTTCCGGGCAGGAGGCTTCGGCGTTGTATGGGCGGATTCTGACTGGGCGCGCGGACGCGAAGGACATCGAGCTGTTCCAGGCGCAGATGCTGACGGAGATGGCCGGGATGAGCGTGGAGGATGGGCTGACGATGCAGCTTCATCCGGGGTCGGTGCGGAACCACAACCAGAAGCTGTATGAGAAGTTCGGGCGCGATAAGGGCGCGGACATTCCTGCTCCGACGGAGTATGTGCGCGGGCTGCGGCCGCTGCTGAACAAGTACGGGAACGACTCGCGGCTGACATTCATTTTGTTCACGCTGGATGAGACGACGTACTCGCGCGAGCTGGCTCCGCTGGCCGGGCACTATCCGGCGCTGCGGCTGGGGCCGCCGTGGTGGTTCCATGATTCGCCCGAAGGGATGATGCGCTTTCGTGAGCAGGCGACCGAGACGGCAGGGTTCTACAACACGGTTGGGTTCAATGACGATACGCGGGCGTTTCTTTCGATTCCGGCGCGACATGATGTGGCGCGGCGGATCGACTGCGCGTTTCTGGGACGGCTGGTGGCCGAGCATCGGCTGGATGACGATGAGGCGTTTGAAGTGGCTCGTCAGTTGACTGTGGATTTGGTGAAGAAGGCGTACAAGTTGTGAGTTGACGAGGTTAAGTGGATTGTCCGGGTGAGAACCGCAGGTCCTTCGACTCCGGCGGCAAAAGCGCCGCCTGCGCTCAGGATGGCAATTCAATCGATGGGGGTTTTATGAGTTTGTTTTTTGGTGCGGGATCGCCGACGACGGAGATGTCTTTGGCTGAGGTGCGGGCCAATCTGTTTTCCGCGCTGGATAAGCTGGGTGCGCGCAAGAAGGTGCTGGCGGTGCCGCCGGACTTTACGCGGATGCACTCGCAGAGCGGCGTGCTGACGGAGATGGCGTGGCAGTACTACGGCGATAAGCTGGCCGACGTGTTGCCCGCGTTGGGCACGCACAAGGCGATGACGGACGGTGAGATTGCGACCATGTTCGGCGCGACTCCGCGTGGCCTGTTTCGCGTGCATGACTGGCGGAACGATGTGGTGACGCTGGGCGAGGTGCCGGGCAGCTTTCTGTATGACGTGAGCGAAGGCAAGGTGGATTACCCGTGGCCTGCGCAGGTGAACAGGCTGCTGCGGGACGGCGGGCACGATTTAATTTTGTCGATTGGGCAGGTGGTGCCGCATGAAGTGATCGGCATGGCCAATTACAACAAGAACATCTTTGTAGGGACGGGCGGGTCGATTGGGATCCATCGCAGCCACTTCCTGGGCGCGGTGTATGGCATGGAGCGCATGATGGGACGCGCGGATACTCCGGTGCGGCGCGTGTTGAATTATGCGAGCGAGCACTTCGCCAAGAACATGCCGCCGATTGTGTATGTGCAGACGGTGGTGGGGAAGAATGCTGCCGGCGACCTGGTGATTCGCGGGCTCTACATCGGCGACGATGCCGAGTGTTTTGAACTGGCGGCGGCGCTGAGTCTGAAGGTGAACTTTCAGATGATGGACCGCGAGATCAAGAAGGCTGTGGTGTTTTTGGATCCGCATGAGTTCAGGAGCACGTGGCTGGGGAACAAGTCGGTGTATCGCACGCGGATGGCGCTGGCGGACCATGCGGAGCTGATTGTGCTGGCTCCGGGAGTGCATGAGTTTGGCGAGGACGCGGCGATTGACAAGCTGATTCGCAAGTATGGGTATTGCGGCACGCCGAGGACGCTGGAGTTGGTGAAGGAAGACCCGGCGCTGGCGGGGAACCTGAGCGCGGCGGCACATTTGATTCATGGATCGAGCGAGGGTCGGTTCACGATTCGGTATTGTCCCGGGCACCTGACGCGGGAGGAGATTGAAGGCGTGCATTTTGCGTATGGGGATTTGAAGGAGTACTCGGCGAAGTACGATGTGACGAAGCTGAAGGATGGTTGGAATGTGGTGGATGGCGAGGAGATTTTTTATATCTCGAACCCGGGGCTGGGGCTCTGGGCGTATGAGGGAAGGTTTAAGGATTGAAGGTTTTTGTTGACATGAGGACTCCGTCGAGGCAGGAGAAGCAGATTCCTCCGCTTCGCTGCGGAATGGAAATACAAAAGCTGCTGGATGGAAATGCACAAAGCTGCGGAGTCGAAATGAGAATTTGCGAACCGGGTGGCTTTGCCGGTATGCTAAGGGAGCTTGAAATTGGTTAGACCAATTTAGCTTGAACTCGATGGGAAAAGGTGTAGTGATGAGTGAGGGATTGAGGCTTCCGAAGTTTTCTTTGGGTGTGGGGGACAGGTTTGCGCATCAGGCGAAGGCGCAGTTGGCGGCGTGTGTGATGGCGTCGGATGCCGGAGTTGAAGTGGTTCCGGTGTGGAACAAGTCGAACAGGGAACATACGATTATTGGCTCGGAGCCGAGCCAGACGCGGATTGAGGCGGATGCCGCGGTGAAGGCGTTGAAGTGGACGAAGCCTTATTTTCTGGACGCGGACCACATCAATTTGAAGACGGTGGAGCGGTTTCTGGCTCCGTGTGATTTTTTCACGCTGGACGTGGCGGAGATGATTGGCAAGCCGGCTGATCCGAAGAACGTGGCGGCGTTTGTGGCGCAGCATCCGGAGCTGGTGGGTACAGTGACGATTCCGCATATCGAGAAGCCGTTCAAGACGGATGCGGCGTTTGTGACGGGTGTGGCGAATCAGTTTCTGGCGGCGGTGGAGGATGCGGGCCGCATCTACAGGCACCTGGTGGAGAAGAAGGGCGCGGGGAATTTTATTGCGGAGGTCTCGATGGACGAGACGGACGCGCCGCAGACGCCGGTGGAGCTGCTGATTATTCTGGCGGCGATTGCCGATGAGAAGATTCCGATCCAGACGATTGCGCCGAAGTTCACCGGGCGCTTCAACAAGGGTGTGGACTATGTGGGCGACGTGGCGCAGTTTACGCGCGAGTTCAACGAAGACCTGGCGACGATTGCGTTTGCGGTGAAGACATACGGGCTGCCAGCGAATTTGAAGCTAAGCGTGCATTCGGGGTCCGACAAGTTTTCGATCTATAAGGCGATTCACGACGGTGTGAAGAAGTTTGATGCGGGCGTGCACGTGAAGACGGCGGGCACGACGTGGCTGGAGGAGTTGATTGGTCTGGCCGAGGCAGGCGGCGCGGGGCTGGAGATTGCCAAGGAGGTTTATGCCGAGGCGTATGCGCACGCCGAGGAGTTGTGCGCGCCATACGCGACGGTGATTGATATTGATCCTGCGAAGCTGCCGAAGCCCGAGGTGGTGAATGGCTGGACCAGCGAGCAGTACACGTCGGCGCTGAGGCATGATCAGTCGAATAAGGCGTATAACCAGAGCTTCCGGCAGTTGCTGCATGTGGGCTTCAAAGTAGCTGCGAAGATGGGCGACCGGTATCTGAAGGCGCTGGAGGCGAATGAGGCGGTCGTGGCGCGGAATGTGACGACGAATTTGTATGAGCGGCATATCAGGCCGGTGTTTCTGGGCCGGTAGAGAAAAGAGGATGCGGGGATTCTTCCCCGTTCGCTACGCTCAGGGTCAGAATGACAAATTCAAAGCAGCAGGGAACAGACTTTGGAGGAGTACACTCGATGCCTCGGGCATCGAAATTTTAGGAGGAATGTCGTGAGTCTTGGTTTTACCATCCCCGAAAAGGGGTCACTTGATTTGCTTTCACTGGGCGCAATGGTGCATCGGCTGGATCCGGGAATTATTCCGTTTCGCAAGGCGACGCGGTTTGATGTGCATGTGAGCGGCGGCGAGTTCAACGTTGCGGCAAACCTTTCGGATTGCTTCAAGCAGCGCACGGGCATTGCGACGGCGATGGTGAACTATCCGATTGGCGACCTGATTGCCGAGCGGGTGCGTGCGATGGGTGTGCGTCCGTTCTACAAGGAGTTTGCGCATGACGGCGTGCGCGGCCCGAATATGGCGACCGTGTACAGCGATCAGGGTCTGGGCGTGCGCGCTCCGGTGGTGTTTTACAACCGCTGCAACGAGGCCGCGGCGTTGATGAAGCCGGGCGACTTCGACTGGAAGGCGATCTTCGGTCAGGGAGTGCGGTGGTTCCATAGCGGCGGAATTTTTGCGTCGCTCTCGGAGACGACGGCGGAGCTGGCGATTGAGGCGATGAAGGCGGCGAAGGCGGCGGGAGCGATCTGCTCGTTCGACCTGAACTACCGCGAGAAGCTGTGGAAGCCGCAGGGCGGCATGAAGCGCGCGCACGAGGTGCTGGGCGCGATTGTGGAGAACGTGGACGTGCTGGTGGGCAACGAAGAGGACCTGCAGAAGGGACTTGGAGTGGCCGGGCCGGAGGTTACGGCGAAGTCGAAGCTGGACACGAGCGTGTTTCTGGGCATGATTGAGAACGTAGTGAAGAAGTTTCCGAAGGTGAAGGTGGTGGCGACGACGCTGCGCGAGGTGCACACGACGAACCATCACACATGGAGCGCAGTGGCGTGGGTGAACGGCAAGGCGGTGTCTGCGCCGACCTGCGAGCTGGATGTGCTGGACCGCGTAGGCGGCGGCGACGGTTTTGCGGCCGGGTTCATCTACGGACTGCTGAGCGGCGCTGATCCGGAAGAGGCGATCAGGCTGGGCTGGGCGCATGGCGCGTTGATGACGACGTTCCCGGGCGACACGACGATGGCGACGCTGGACCAGGTGAAGGCGTTTGCCAGCGGTGGATCGGCGCGGATTCAGCGATAGTCAGGGCGAGCGCGTCGATGACGGCATCGGCGCGCTCGCTGATTTGGTTTTGACGTGCGCCGGGTTGTATTTTGGATGAAGCGAAATGGTTGATGCAGCGGTTGAACGAAGCCGAAGCCGTAACAACGATTTCAGGAAGAAAAGAGGACGATTGAATGGGGCATCCGTTGTTTGATCTGAGCGGGAAGTCGGCTGTGGTGGTGGGGGGAACGTCGGGAATTGGCCTGGCCATGGCGATTGGACTGGCGGAGGCCGGCGCGGATGTAGTTGCCACTTCACGCCGGGTCGAGCAGGTGGACGAGGCTGCGAAGGCGATTGAAGCCAAGGGGCGCAGGTCGCTGAGGCTGACTTCGGATGTGGGGGACCGCGCGAGCCTACAGGCGCTGCTCGATGGAGTGCTCAAGGCATTTGGAAAGGTCGATATTCTGATCAACTGTGCGGGCAAGATTAAGCGCGAGCCCACACTGACGGTGCCGGAAGAGACCTGGAACGACATTATGAACACGAACGTAACCGGGACGCTGCGCGCCTGCCAGATCTTCGGCAAGCATATGCTGGAGCGCGGGTATGGGCGCATCATCAACATCGCGTCGCTGAATACGTTTGTGAGTTTGAAGGAAGTGACGGCTTATGCGGCGAGCAAGGCTGCGGTTGGCGCGTTGACGAAGTCGCTGGCAGTGGAGTGGAGTTCGCAGGGCGTGACGGTGAATGCGATTGCTCCGGGCGTGTTTCGCACTGCGCTGAACCAGAAGCTGCTGGACGAGAGCGATCGCGGCAAGGAGCTGCTGATGCGCACGCCGATGGGGCGGTTCGGCAAGACTGAGGAGCTGATTGGGTCGGCAATCTTTCTGGCGAGCGATGCTTCGGCGTTTGTGACGGGGGAGATTCTGGTGGTCGATGGAGGATTTCTGGCCAGCGGTGTGAACCAGTAGACGGGTGGCCCGGAGAGCCTCTGACGCAGATTCGCTTCGGGAATGACAACAACAGATGGGACTGCCCCGGGAGTGACGCTCTCCCTACGGGTTGGGCAGGAATCGGTAGCCGACGCCGCGCACGGTGATGAGATGCTGCGGGTGGGCGGGGTCGTCTTCGATATAGCGGCGCAGGCGGACGATGAAGTTGTCGATCGCGCGTGTATCGGTGTCTTCATGGACGCGCCATACCTGTTCGAGGATGTCCTTGCGTGAGACGATCTGGCCGGCGTGCTGCGTCAGATGGCGGAGCAGGTCGGCCTCCATCACGGTCAGGTGAGTTATGCGATTGGGTGCGACCAGCTCCAGCGCGTCGAAGCGGATGGTGCGGTGGTTGAAGCTGTACTCATCGGGCGGCGCGGCCTGCTCGGCGGCGGGCGATGCGGCGCTCTGCCATGCGGTGCGTCGCAGCAGCGACTTGAGGCGAACGAGCAGGATGCTGAGCTCGAATGGCTTGGGGAGATAGTCGTCGGCACCGGCCTCGATGCCTTCAAGAATGTCTTCCGGGCGGCTGCGCGCGGTCAGCATCAGGACGGGCGTAAAACGTCCCGCCTCGCGCAGGCTGCGGACGATGGTGAAGCCGTCGGCTCCGGGCAGCATGCAGTCGAGCACAACGGCGGCGACGGGTTCGTCCGGGTCGAGAAGGTAGGCCAGCGCGGCGTCGCCGTCGGCCTCGTGGTGCGTGCGGTAGCCTTCGGCCTGAAGATTGAAGATCAGCCCCTGGGCGAGGTGGTCTTCATCTTCGACAACGGCGATAAGCGGCGCGGTGTTTTCCATGAGCGGCTGATTTGATTTTAGCGGTGCAGCACGCTGGTGAGCAGAGGGACGAGGCCGTTCCAGGCAATCTGCACTCCGATGCAGAGCAGGATAAAGGAGAAGACCCGCAGGATGCCTTGCGCGGTCGAAGGCGAGATGACCCGTACCAGACGCGGCGCGTAGGCGTAGCAGAAGTAGACGGTCGAGCTGAGCAGCAGGACGGCGAGAAGAAGTCCGACGTGAGCGAAGACCGAGGGAATGGTCTTCTGCGGAATGCGCGCGCTGAGCGTCAGCATGACGACGATGCAGCCCGGACCGGCGGTGATGGGAAAGGTGAATGGGTAAAAGGTCTTCTGCAGCAGCGTGCCTTCGACGTCGCGCGCCTGCGCCTGTTCGGCGGCCTGGCGTTTTTCCGTGCTCGGCGCTGGGTCCTGCTGGTTGAGCATCGTCCACCCAATGGCCGCGATGACGAAGCCGCCGGAGAGCTGCACGATGGGAAGCGAGATGCCGAAGAAGTTGAGCACCGCCGAGCCGACGAGATCGACGACGGCGAAGAAGAGCACGGTGTTAATGGCGATGCGGCGGGCCAGCGAACGGTACACCGTCACCGGAGCCGAGCCGACCAGGCCCATGAAGATGATCGCCGAGCCGAGTGGGTTGACCATCGGCAGCAGGGCGCTAAAGGCGAGGGCGAAGTATTTCCAGATCTGCATGAGCGGGTTTGTGTTCTGTTGGAAGATTGTACTTTGGATGAAGCGTGGTGATGGGGCAGAAAACAGCAGATTCCTTCCCCTTCGACTTCGCTCGGGGTGCGGATTGGGAATACAAAAAGACTGCGGATTGGGAATACAAAAAGACTGCGGAATGGGAATGCAAAAGGCTGTGGAGTGGGAATGCAAAAGAGCGCGGGATGGAAATTTAAAGACTGGCGTATGGGTTCTATAGCGCGGATTGGGTGGTTGGATTGGCGCGGGGCAGCGTGAGGGTGACGGTAGTGCCTTGATTGTGGCCGGGGCTTTCGGCGGTCACGGTGCCTCCGTGCTGGCGTGCGATGGTACGGACGAGAAAGAGTCCGAGGCCGGTTCCTTTAATCTTGGAGGTGGAACGCTCGGGCACGCGGTAGAAGCGTTTGAAGATGCGCTTGAACTGGTCGGGCGCGAGGCCGACGCCGGTGTCGCGGATGGTGAGCGTGACCCGCGTGTAACTTTCGATGGCGAGCGAGCAGCGCACGTGGACGCCTTCGGGTGAGTATTTGACCGCGTTGTCGAGCAGGTTCAGCACCGCCGTGCGCAGGTCTTCGGCGATGCCCAGCGTGAAGAGGCGGACGTCGCCGGGTGTGGGATCGAGCACGATGCTCTCCGGCGGCAGGTGGTAGCGCTGGAGCGTGACGGCGATGCAGTCCGTGACGAGTGATTCGAGGTCGAGCGCGGCGCGGTTCTGCTGGCGGTGGCGCTGGCCAAGCGGGCCGGCCTTGAGCACCTGCTCGACGGTGGCGAGCAGGCGGTCGGAGTCGGCGAGCATGACTTTGTAGAACTCCTGCCGCTGCGGCTCGTCAAGCGGGCGGCGCTGTAGCGTTTCGAGATACAGCCGGATGCTGGCGATGGGCGTCTTCAGTTCGTGCGTGACCGCGTTCAGGAAGGTGTCCTGTCGCTCGTTGCGGTTGATCTCGCGCACCAGAAAGACGGTGTTGAGGACCACGCCCGCGATGAGCGCGGCGAAGAGAAGAATCCCCAGCACAATGAACCAGACCGTGCGCTCGCTGGTGACGACGATCCAGCCGACGTCGAGCGTGACGGCGAGGCCGACAAGCAGGACGCCGAGCGTGATGAAAAAAGCTATCGCTCCGCGCCGCCGGGTGATGTTCATGGTCTGGGAGCAGTATAGCGGCATCGGCTGAAGCCGCAGACAGCGGCCGCCACCCGAGCCTGTCCGGTGGCGGCCGTTATGCTGTGCTCATCTGATGTGGGCTCGTCAGCGGGTGCGGAATTCGGCGCGGCAGCCGCGATCGACCCAGATGCCGCGGTTATCGTAGCCCCAGGTCTGTCCCTGAATGCAGGCGGAGCCGCTGATCTGGCGCGTCATCTGCACACCGCCGCTGATGTTGGCGTTGCAGTAGTGGCGGTTGCCGTCGTCGGACGAGCAGGTCAGCGTCTGGCCGCGACCGTTATTGACCCCGGTGAGCGTGTTGACGATGAATTCGGCGCGGCAGCCGCGATCGACCCAGATGCCGCGACGGTCATGTCCCCAGGTCTGTCCCTCGACGCAGGGAGTGCCGCTGATCTGGCGGCCGAGCTGCACCCGTCCTCGCAGAGCGCCGCCGCAGTAGTGGCGCTTGCCGTCGTCGGACGAGCACGAAACGATCTGTCCCTGACCCTGCCCGTAACCCTGCCCGTAACCCTGTCCATAGCCTTGCCCGTAGCCATTGCCGTAGCCGTTGACCATGAATTCGGCGCGGCAGCCGCGATCGACCCAGACGCCTCGGCTGTCGTAGCCCCAGGTCTGTCCCTGAATGCAGGCTGTGCCGCTGATCTGGCGTGTCAGCTGCACGCCGCCGCCGGTGTTGGCGTTGCAGTAGTGGCGATTGCCATCGTCAGAGGAGCAGGTGAGCGTCTGGCCCTGAGCTTGTCCGTAGCCGTATCCGCCAGAGGTAAACTCGGCGCGGCAGCCACGATCGACCCAGACGCCGCGGCTGTCATAGCCCCAGGTCTGTCCCTGAATGCAGGCTGTGCCGCTGATCTGGCGCGTCAACTGTACGCCGCCGCGCGCGTCGATCTTGCAGTAGTGCCGGCCGCCATCGTCGGAGGAGCAGGTGACGGTCCGGGCTTGCTGGCCGTATCCGTTGTTGTACTGTGGCGGTGCGGCAAAGGCTGCGGAGCTGAGAAGAAGTGTTGCGGCAAACAGCAGAACATTTCGTAGAGATGTCATAGTGCCTCGTTCAAGACGGAATTTGTCGCGTGTGAAATGAAGCCGCGCTGCGGGATGGCAGATTGCAGATGCTCGGCGGAAACCTGCGTGGCCCCGGGGAAGGAGAATATCCCCGAAGCCACGGCTTGTCGAGTGGGATGCCGGCGGCGGCACAAAAGGAAGCCCGGTCACACAACCGGGCTGACGAGAGAGCAAGCCGCAAGGGCAGATGTTATCGGACCCGGAATTCGGCGCGGCAACCGCGATCGACCCACAGACCCTGGCGGTCGAGCCCCCAGGTTCTGCCGCGAACGCAGGGCGAGCCGCTGATCTGCCGGCTCAGCCGCACGTCGGCGCGCGGCGGCACCGGGCACCAGTTGCGGCGTCCGTCGTTGGACGAGCAGGTGACGATGCGGACGGGCGGCGCCGGGCGCAACAGGACGAACTCCGCGCGACATCCGCGATCGACCCAGACGGCATTGCGGTTGTAGCCCCAGGTGCGGCCTTGTATGCAGGCGGAGCCGCTGATCTGGCGGAAGAGTTGCACTCCGCCGCGCGTGTCGGCGTTGCAGAATTTGCGGCGGCCATCGTTGGACGAACAGACAATGCGCGAACCGGCGGGAGCCTGGCCCGGCCCATAACCCGCCTGAACTGCCGTGGACGGCAGCGGAGAAGCGAAGGCAGCCGTCGTCAGTATGGCTGCGGCAAACAACAGGAGAAGTTGCGATAAACGTCTCATCGTATCCCTTTCATCAGCAATTTTTGTAGCAGGAACCGCGGGTTCGGCCACCGAAGAGACTCCGGCAAACAGGCCTCGTCGAATGAGATGCGGTCTTTAAGGGCAATGCATTGTTTAAATACAGAAGGCGCAGAGCGAATGCCCTGCGCCTTCCGATTGCTGGTGTGATCGCAGCTTAGATGCCGGAGGGTTTGGGGTTCTTGGGGTCGAACTTGGCGATCTGAATCTTTTCCGCGAGGCCGAGCTTCGAGAGCAGCCAGATGCCGTAGTAGTTGGGGTCGAACTCGTACCAGGCCAGACCGTGGCGGGCGCTGACGGGGTGGGCGTGGTGGTTGTTGTGCCAGCCTTCGCCGCCGGTCAGGATGGCGACCCACCAGTTATTGCGCGAGTCGTCCTTGGTCTCGAAGCGGCGCTTGCCCCACAGGTGCGTGGCGGAGTTCACCAGCCATGTCGCGTGCAGGCCGACCGTGACGCGGAGGAAGGTGGCCCATAGAACCATGCCGAGTCCGCCGACGATGCGATGGCCGGGGCCTGCGAGCGCCGCGCCGAGCGCGATCTGCATGAGGCCGGTGACGACCAGCGGGAGATAGTGATATTTGCTGAGCCAGACGTGAACGCGGTCGCGCGTCAGGTCGGGAGCATAGCGGCCCAGCAGCGCCGTCTCCGAGTGCAGTGCGCGGCCGGAGATGATCCATCCGGCGTGCGCCCACCATGTGCCGTCGTGTGGCGTGTGCGGGTCGCCTTCGTGGTCGGAGTTCTGGTGATGCACGCGATGCGTGGCCACCCAGAAGATGGGCCCTCCCTCAAGCGCGAGGCAGCCGCAGGCGGTGATAAAGTACTCGACCCACTTCGGCGTCTTGTAGCCGCGATGCGTCAGCAGCCGGTGATACGCCATGCCGATGCCCACGTTGATGGCGAAGATGTACATGATGACCGCGGCGGCGACGTTCGTCCACGAAAAGAAGAACAGCGCGGTGAAGGCCAGCACGTGGAAGATACCCATGGCGATGGCCGTAATCCAGTTGATGCGGCCTTCCTGGTGCTCGCGGCCCATGCGGAGGTCCTGCTTAATCTTGCGCGTGGTCTCGTCTGCGGTGGAGCGCGATGCGGTGCGGATGGGAGAGGGCTGTGCCGGTGCCGCAATTTCTTCGGGGCTGATCAGGGAGGGGCTCATATCCGTTATCGGTTTCCTTTGAACCTACAGTTTCCACATTAACAGGGGCGGCGACGACGCGGTGTAAGACTTTTGTAATGCCAGAAACATGCGGGAGTTGTATGGTGGACGGATGACACGAACGGGTCAGTTACTGGTAACTATGGCGGTTTTGATGGGGTCGATGGCGGCCACGGGACAAACGATCGATCTGCCGACGGGCAAGGAGATCATCGGTCAGGTACCCGGCAACCCGCAACGACTCAATAGCCTTCCGATGTCGATGGCGGTCTCGCCCGACGGGCGCTACGTGGTGACGGTGAACGCGGGCTACGGCACGTTCGAGTCGAACTACATGCAGTCGCTCGCTGTGATGGATACCCACACAGGCGCGGTGACGGATTTTCCCGACGACCGGACCAATGTGGGTGCGAAGCAGACGCTCTACTCGGGGCTCGCCTTCAGCCGCGACGGTACGCATGTCTACGCGAGCATGGGCTCGACCACGGACCCGGAGGGCGATGGCGCAAAGCGCGTGGGCAACGGCGTGATCGTGTTTGGATTTGCCGACGGCAAGCTGACGCGCGAGGGCATGCTGAAGATCGGCCTGCAGCAGTTGGCCCCGGGACGCACGACGATGGAGGTCGGCGGCGTCAAAGGCGACAAGGGCGTGCCGTTTCCGGCGGCGATTGCGGTGGTGGGAAAGGCAGGCGCTGAGAAGCTGCTGGTGGCCGATAACCTTTCTGACGATGTGCTGTTGATGGATGCTGCGACGGGCAAGGTGGAGAAGCGGTTCGATCTGGCGGAGAGCAATACGGTGCCGGGTACCTATCCGGTGGCGCTTGCCGTCACGGCGGACGGATCGCGCGCGTTTGTGGCGTTATGGAACGCGAGCGAGGTGGTGGAGCTGGACCTGAAACGCCTTGTGGTGGGCAGGAAGCTCGCGCTGCTGAAGCCCAGAAGCCCGATTGCGCCGGGCACGCATCCCTGCGCGCTGGTCATCTCGCCCGATGGCCGGACGATGTATGTGGCGCTGGCCAACCGCGATGCGGTGGCTGCCGTGAATATCGGCGCGCGGCACTTTGCGGTCAAGGGATACTTCGACACGAGGCTGCCGGGCCAGAGCTACTTCGGCGCGGAGCCTGAGGCGCTGGCTCTCTCAGCCGATGGCTCGCGGCTATATGTGGCCAACGCAATTACTGACGCCGTCGCCGTGATGGACACGCGCAAGCTCACCGCAGGCGCGGTGAAAAAGGGCATGGTCGAGCCGATGGGCTTCATGCCCACCGAGTGGATGCCGATGTCGATGGCCTTCACGGGCGACAAGCTCTACGTCGCCACGGCCAAGGGCAAGGGCACAGGGCCGAACAACTTTCCCCCTCGTCAGGCGGGACCGACGACGAACTCGCATCTTCGGCGGAGATTCACCTACATTGCAACGCTGCTCTACGGATCGCTCGCGGCGGTGGACGCCTCGACGATCAACGAGAACCTCAGTGCATGGACGCAGGAGGTCGTCGAGTCGAACCGCATGAAAGCGGCAACCCAGACAATGGAGTTCGCGGGCGGAAAAAATCCGATCAAGCACGTCATTTACATCATCAAAGAAAACCGCACCTACGATCAGTTGTTCGGCGACCTCACGCAGAACGGCAAGCCCGTGGGCAACGGCGATTCGAGCCTGACGATGTACGGCGCCGACATTACGCCCAACCAGCACGCGCTGGCGTTGCAGTACGGCGTGCTCGACAACTTCTACGACTCGGGCGAGGTCTCGGGCGAGGGACACGTGTGGTCGAACGCCGCCATCGGCACCGACTATCTGGACAAGACCTGGCAGCAGAACTACCGCAGTGACCAGCGCACCTATGACTACGAAGGCATGGTCGCCGACGGCTATCCGATTGAGCAGCACATTCCCGACGTGAACGAACCTTCGAGCGGATACATGTGGGGCGACCTGGCCTCGCACGGCAAAACGCTCTTCCACTTCGCCGAGTACATCTCCTCCACCTTCTGCAACGAGAAGAACGCGACGCAGCATCTGAATCCGCAGCAGGGCGCGGCCTCGGGCAGGACTCAGGTCTGCGCGCGCAAGACCATCAAACCGGGCGAGGAGATTCCCGCTGCGTGGGGCGGCGGCGTCAGCAAGTGGCCGTGGGAGATCCCGCTGCTCGCGCGCAACGTGGCGACGAAGCCGGAGCTGGTGGGCCACTTCGCGCCGGAGTATCCGGACTTCAATCTCCACGTCCCTGACCAGATTCGCGTGGCCATCTTCCTGCGCTACTTCGACAAGTGGAAGAAAGACCGCGAGGCAGGCAGAGATACGATGCCCAACTTCGTGCTGCTGCGTCTGCCCGACGACCACACGGCGGGCACGACTCCGGGCGGCCCGACGCCGAAGTCGCTGGTTGCCGATAACGACCTCGCGATCGGCCGCGCGGTCGATGCCGTCTCGCACTCGCCCTACTGGGACGACACCGCGTTCTTCATTCTGGAAGACGACGCGCAGAACGGCGCCGACCACGTGGACGCGCATCGCAGCCTGGCGCTCGTCATCAGCAAATACGCACCGCGCGCCAAAGACGGCGGCGCGTTTGTAGACAACCGCTTTTACACGACAGTCTCGATGGTGCGCACCATGGAGATGGTGCTGGGCCTGCCGCCGATGAACAACAACGACGCCTTCACCAGCGTGATGTCGCCTGAGTTCAGCGGGTCCGGCGATCAGGCCCCGTTCACCGCGAGCTTCATCAACCGCGACAACGGGCTGATCTACACGGCGAATAAGAAGACCGCGCCGGGAGCGCAGGAGTCGGCGAAGATGGACTTTACGCACGCCGATCGCGCGCCTGCCGACAAGTTGAACGTTATCCTGTGGAAGGATGCGATGGGCGCGAAGCCGGTTCCGGCACAGTTGCTCGTGCATCATAAAAAAGCAAAAAAGGATGACGATGACGACTAGTGTTGCGCCGTTTCGGCTGAAGCCGTGGTTCAGTGAGAGAGTGTGGGGCAGGCAGGACCTGAGGCCGTGGTATTCCGAGACCGGAACAAAAGAGCTGGTGGGCGAGGCGTGGCTGACCGGGCCGCAGTGCATCATTGAAACCGGCGAGTTCAGCGGGCGCGAGTTCGCCTCGGTCGCCGCCCAGATCGGCGGCGAATTCCCGCTGCTGGTCAAGTTGCTTTTTCCGAACGAGAAGCTGTCGGTGCAGGTGCATCCCGACGACGCACAGGCCGCAGCGATGGGCGAGGTGCGCGGCAAGACCGAATGCTGGTACGTGCTTGAAGCCGAACCGGGCGCGTATGTTTCGCTCGGCCTCAAGGACGGCGTGGATGCGGCGAAGTTCCGCGCGGCGGTGGCCGACGGCACGGCGGAAGACCTGCTGCGGCAGGTGCCAGTGTCGGTCGGCGACATGCTGTTCGTGGACGCAGGTACGGTTCACGCGATTGGGCCCGGCTCGGTGCTGCTCGAAACGCAGCAGACCAGCGACGTGACGTACAGGCTCTACGACTACGGGCGTCCGCGCGAACTGCATCTGGAAAAGGGATTGGCCGTAATGAAGGCCCAGACGGCGGCCGGCAAGGTCTCGCCAAAGAAGATCGACGGATTCGTTCGCCTCATCGAGCAGAAGTATTTTTCAGTAGATCGCTTTGACCGCTTCGATGCTTCGACCGCAGGCAACATCCAGGTCGCCTTCGACGGCCCCGGCTGTCTGGTCGGGTTGTCGGGCACTTCGGTGGTGAAGACTTCCGGCGGCGAGGTCGAACTGACTACGGGACGTGCGGTGGTCGTGCCGAAGGGCACGGGCAGTGTCGCGGTTGCGGCGGGCGCGGGCGCAGCGTTTGTGCGCTGCATGGCCCCGGCTTAGCGAAGGAAGACGCTCAGCTCATTGGCCGCGTTGCGCAGGTGCGGCAGAAAGCGCGTCTGCATATCGAGCGCCGTCATGCGGTGCGCGTTGCCGCTCAGGTTGATCGTGGCGACAACGCGGCCCGACGGCGAGTAGACCGGCACGGCCAGCGAGCGCAGCCCAACCTCGTACTCCTGATCGCACAGCGCGTAGCCATTGCGGCGGATGTTGCGCAGCAGGAGGCGCAGCTTGTCGATGGAGTTGATGGTGCGCGTGGTGTAGGGCACCAGGTTGACGCGCGAAAGGTACTGCTCAAGCTGGTCGGTCGGCAGCCAGGCCAGCAGCACGCGGCCCATGCTGGTGCAGTATGCGGGCAGGCGGCTGCCGATGTGCAGGTCGACCGCCATGATGCGCGAGACGCTGGTGCGCGCGATGTAGACGATGTCTTCGCCGTCGAGCGTGGCCACCGAAAACGACTCGTGCAGCGCGGCGGACATGCGCTCCAGAATCGGCTGCGCTGCTCCCGAGAGCGTGTTCGAGGTGGTGTAGCTGTGCGAGAGCGTCAACATGCGCGGGCGCAGCGAGTAGCGCGTGCCGTCCTCAGCCCCGGCAAAGCCGAGCTTGGTCAGCGTGTACAGACAGCGGCGCACGGCTGCGCGCGAAAGGCCGGTCTTCACGCTGAGTTGCGAGATGGTCATCTGCGGCGACTGCTGTGTGAATGCCTGAATGACAACCAGCCCGCGCGCCAGCGAGGTCATAAAGTTCGGGTCGCCGGCAAAGGCGTCGAGCGCCGCCGCGGGCACGGCCTTTGCAGGTGCGGCCGCTGCGGCAACCGGAGATGACGGGACTGATGGCGCTGTGGGGGCAGGGGAGGGAGCGAGACGGCGTGAGGTGACGTTCATGCGTGGCCCTTTCCCGCTATCGGCCGGCAAACGTGTACGTTCGATAGACGGACTAGTATTACGATAAACGCACACACCGGAATTTTGCAAACGCGTGGACGCATCCGCGTCTTCTTCCGCTGTGAGAAGATACACGTCTGCAAGAATTTTTCTCTGCCCCAGACGGCGTTCGCATGGCCTCAGCGGGCATCTATAGAAATTAAAGAAGTGATCACAAAGAGAATTAAGGAAGAAGACCAAGGAGAAGAGATGGCAACAGGCACTGCACCGCTCAGCGAACGTCCTGCATGGAAGGCATTGGAGAACCACGCACAGCAGATGCGCGGCAAACATCTGCGCGAGCTATTCGCCGAGGACGCAGGACGCGGCGAGCGGATGACGGCAGAAGCAGCCGGGCTGTTTCTGGACTACTCAAAGAACCGTGTAACCGACGAGACGCTGAAGCTGCTTGTCGCATTGGCCGAGCAGTCCGGCATGCGTGCGAAGATCGAGGCGATGTTTCGCGGCGACAAGATCAACATCACGGAGAACCGCGCCGTTCTGCACGTGGCGCTGCGCGCGCCGAAGGACGAAAAAATCTTCGTCGATGGCGTGGACGTGGTGCCGGAAGTCCATGCGGTGCTCGACAAGATGGCGGCCTTCTCCGAGCGCGTGCGCAACGGCGAGTGGAAGGGCCACACCGGCAAGCGCATTCGCAACGTCGTCAACGTGGGCATTGGCGGGTCAGACCTTGGCCCGGTGATGGCGTATGAGGCTCTGAAGCACTATAGCCGCCGCGACATGACGTTCCGCTTCGTCTCGAACGTGGATGGCACCGACTTTGTGGAAGCCACGCGCGACCTGAACCCGGCGGAAACGATGTTCATCATTTCGTCGAAAACGTTCACCACGTTGGAAACGATGACTAACGCGCAATCTGCCCGCGCGTGGGTGCTGAACGCGCTGCACGACGACAAAGCCGTGGCGCGTCACTTCGTCGCCGTTTCCACCAACGCGGAAGAAGTGCAGAAGTTTGGCATCGACACCAACAACATGTTCGGCTTCTGGGACTGGGTCGGCGGGCGCTATTCGATGGATTCGGCCATCGGCCTTTCCACCATGTTGGCCATCGGACCCGAAAACTTCCAGCAGATGCTGGCTGGATTTCACACGATGG
>NZ_DASUBE010000044.1:0-5094 GCF_035763405.1 Edaphobacter sp. | reverse complement strand
TGTCGGGCTTTCAGAGGGTGCTGAAAAAGTGTCTCGCCGGGAAGAAAGCGTACCTCAGCGGCTAAAGCCGCGTTGATTTTGCAGCGTTAGCGGCACGGCTGAAGCCGTGCCCTTAAGCAAAACTGACTTTTTCAGCACCCTTTAAAGCCCATTGCATTGAGGGACGTGATGGCGTGGCTGAAGCCACGCCCCTTCAAAGCGAAGACTTAATCAGAGGCTCCCTAGTGCACATCGGCATCAAACACGCCAGTTTCTACCACGCCACCGTGCTTCATCTGGATGAACACTCGATACCGTCCCGCTGATGGAAACCCATACGGGAACTCCACGACGGGTTTGACCGGATCTCCGGGCATGGTCATGCCCTGCATATCGGCCATGGCGTCGCCGTTAGCCATCATCACTGCAGGCATTGCGGCAGAGCCATCCGGATGCGTATGCGCAAACGCTGTCCCGTCCGTCTTCACGAACGCCGCATGTCCGGCCATGCCGAGATACGGCTGCATATCGGTTGCGGGCTTGCCATCCGGCCCGAGCAGCCGGAAGCGAAATGCATAGGCTTTGCTCGCCAATAAGGGCGCGGGCTTGTCCCACACCATCGTGTAGCCATCGGGCAGGTTGTAGCTCGCTCCCAGTTCTCCAGCGGAGACACCCGGCGGCTGCGCTGAAGCATCGTCCGGTCCAAGCGGCGCATTCGACATGCCCGCAGGGACATCGAGTTTTGCTGTCAGGGTCTCCGGGAAGCCGTTTGCATGGACGATGTCTGCGAAGAGCCTGTACTGGCCCGGGGGCATCGCAGGGAGCGTCATGCCCAGGTCTCGCTTGCCGACCGGCTGCGGGTGCAGGTGAAAGACCGCATCCATCTCCGGCCAGCGAATCGCAAACAGGTGCATCCGCTGCCCGTGGTCCGGCAGCAGCTCATTGGTGGACTCGACCCTCCAGAGGCCGCCTCTGTGCTCGTAGCCGCCGAAGCTCAGCACCAGCTTATTGCCGCGCAGTACCGGCTCAAGCACCAGCGGGCGGTAGATTTCTCTGGCGTAGCTCGCCGCATCGACGTGCCACCACGCGGCGCCGCCGTAGATCATCAGCGTGGCCACCACCAGCGCGGCTGCGCTTGCCATCCACGCTGCGCGCCGCCTGGCCGCCGTGGGCGCAACGCCGGGAGCGAGCCGAGCCTCGCGCACCGCGCCGCCCACAATCCCCACCATGCCGATTGCCAGAATCAGGCCCAGCAGCCCCAGCACCATTCCGAGCGAACGCTGCATGGGCAGAATCGAGAGCGGCATTGCGGCCACTGGAACGCCCGCGCTGGCCTCGCCCGCCGCGCCGTCTACCTGAAACCGCACCTGCCACGAGCCCGACGCCATCAGCCACAGCGAGCCGGTAAAGAACTGTGCATCATCCGGCGAGACCTTCATCGCATCCGGCGTTGGCGGATGCTTCGCCGCCTCGCCCGTCATCGGAACCGGAGTGATGTGAATCGCGCTCACGTGCGGCCCCGATGCGCGTACCTCAATCGTCGCCACGCCCGGAATCACGTTCGGCGGCCGCACGGTTACGAACAGCTTGTACGGTCCGGCGTTCACGTCCTCGAACACGTCTTTGCTACCCACATGCGCCCAGGCAGGCAGCGCCGTCGCGGCGAGCAGCAGCATCAGGAGAACTCGACGAAAATTCTTCATCGCTGCACACCCCGCATCCACCGCCCAAACGCCAGCCCCACCCAGGTCGAGATCGCCGCATATAGCGACGCTCGCGCCAGCCCAAACCACAGCGTCAACCCGGAGTCGGGATGGAGGAACTTCCGCAGCCGGTCAAAGCTCCACGGCCGCGCGTTGTAGTCGAAGTAGATCGTCCCGAAGAAGCGGTTCGCGCTTGCCTTCGACAAGAGGAAGTCGGCAAACGGCCACTCCACTGCCGTCACCAGCGCGACAAACAGTACGCCCGAGACCAGCGCAATCTGCCACGACTTCCACTTCTTCGTGTGCTGCCAGAGCAGGTCCAGCGCGAGGGCGGGCACGATAATCAGAATCGGAAACTTTGCCGGCACCAGGTGCGTGACGGGGAAATAAACCGGCCCCAGTTTGGGTTGCGCCGGAACCAGCGGCAGAATCAGAATCTCTCCGATGACAAACAGTGTGTAGACCGCCGCGCAGGTCGTAGCCGCCCAGCGAAAGCGCGACGCCTCTGAAAACGCCGCGAACGCTGCCGGAATTGCGATGGCCAACGCGATGTAAGCCGCTGCCTGATGCAGCGCCACGTCCCAGGTGTACTCCTGCACGAAGAACATCTGGCCGCCCACCATCAGCCCGCCCAGATACAGAAACAGCATCTGTAGCCGCCGGAAGTTTACCGCTCCTTCCGATCCTTCACTCACCAGCGCGGCGCGGTTCATCTCTGCCAGAATCAGGAACAGCATTCCTACGCCTACTGCGCGGATGCCCAGAATCAGCAGCGTATGCGGCGGGCTTACAATCTTCACATCGAGCCCGTAGGCGTTGTGCCACCAGTTGTCGAACGGAGCCGAGGTCAGCATGGCCAGGCCGCCCCATCCCGCCAGAAACACGCCGAGCGGAGCGCGCAGCCCGAAGATGCTTACGGAAGCGTCCCGCATCTTCCGGTCTTTGCCAAACGTTGCCTGCGCGGTCAGCCACAGACCCACAATCCCCGCCAGCACGCCGCATGCATAGATCGCCATGTGTGCGGGCGTCCAGAAGGTGTCGCGCCCAATCGACCGATGCCATGAGACGTCCCACGCTCCGCCAATCGACGATGACGTCACTGCAATCGCCCCCACCCACAGATACCAAGGAGCTGGCGCCCTTCTGACGCCTGCCTCCGCTGCCGTTGACATCGAGCCTCCGTAAAAGGTTCAGCGTGGTTTCATCATACGGGGCAGGCGGCGGGAGGCTCTCCGGGGGTGGTATGATTCTCCATTGAAAAAATTCCTCTATGTAAAAGAGGTTCCGTGAACCGTCTCCTCGCCCCTCTCGCACTGCTCGCCATCCCCGCTCTCGCCTTTGCGCAGCCTCTCAACCCCAACCTGATGAAGTACGCCTGCGGCCCCGCCAACCGCATGTTTTCGACGCTCAGCGCGACCTCCGTCTACAGCGCCACCAGTGCAGGTTTTGATCTCAATACGCTGCCCACCTTCACCGGTAAATCCTGCACCGGCGACAAGCCCTTCTTCTTCTCCGTGCCCGTCGCTGAAGGGAGCTACCGCGTCACGGTTGTGCTTGGCGGCGACAAGCCCGCCACGACGACCGTATGGTCCGAGGCCCGCCGCCTCTCGTTGGAAAAGATTGCAACTGCCGCCAACGAATCGAAGACCGAGACCTTTGATGTCAATGTCCGCGTGCCCGAAATTGGCGGCGATCCTGCGCACCACGTCCACTTGAAGCCGCGCGAGGTCGGCAACCTCGACTGGGACCGGAAGCTTACGCTCGAGTTCAACGGCGATCGCCCCAGCGTTCGCAGCATCACCATCGAGCCCATCACGCCGCACGAACCAACCATCTACCTCGCAGGCGACTCGACCGTCGTCGATCAGGACATCGAGCCCTGGGCCGCGTGGGGCCAGATGCTCCCACGCTTCTTCCGTCCCGGCGTCGTCGTCGCCAACCACGCTGAGTCCGGCGAGACCATCAAGAGCTTCGTCGGCGAACAACGCTTCGCCAAGATTTTTTCTCTCATTCAGCCCGGCGACTATCTCTTCATGCAGTTCAACCACAACGACCAGAAGATCAACCCGCGCACGCACCAGCCCGTCGTCACGCTCGACGAGTACCGCGCGCTGCTGACTGAATACATTGCCAAAGCGCGCGCAGCCGGAGCCACGCCCGTGCTCGTTACCAGCATGAACCGCCGCACCTTCGACGCCTCGGGCGACATCACGAACTCACTTGGCGACTACCCCGACACCATGCGCGAGGTTGCGGCACAGGAGCACGTCGCGCTGATCGACGTGAACGCGATGTCGAAGACGCTCTTTGAAACCATGGGGCCCGAAGGTACGCTCCGGGCCTTTATGCACTACCCTGCCAACGCCTTCCCCAACCAGACCGAAGCCATCAGCGACGACACGCACTTCAATAAGTATGGAGCCTACGAACTGGCCCGCTGCATCACGCACGGCATCCGCGAAGCCAACCTGCCGCTCAAAAAATCCCTCGTCAACGACGTCCCCGACTTTAATCCGGCACACCCCGACGACGTGAACACCTTCCACCTGCCCGCTACCCCTATCCCACCCAAAACCACTGACGTCACCAAGCTTCCCCAGACCTGAGCAGCCCATGTAACGGAGTCTATCCGGCGCCGCAAAGCTCGGTAGCAACTCCATACACAACCGCTCACCACAACCAACGCTCCACCATAACTTGATGCGGCGGAACGGTGAGTGGTCATGAAAAAGGGAATAGCCATGTCAATGGCAATCAACAGGCATAATGCAAATGCGAGGAAGATTATCCATGCCTTACGGGCCATACTGCGATCCTCTCAGTCGTTGAGAGCGGTTCTCATCAAGATGTAGTTTCGGCGATTCGAGCAAAACGCAGATTCCCTTCGGGAATGACAAACAAAGGAAGCTGCACCTCAGAGGAAATAGCGATGGTGACGTGACGGAGTGAGTCCAAAGTACACGCACCTGTAGAGAGTGTCATCCTGAGCGTAGGCGGCGCTTTTTGCCGCCGGAATCGAAAAATCTGCGGTTTCTTCTCCCCCAGGGATACGCCTTTTCCGGAGCATCTCTAAGCCGGTCACTGCTCCGCCAGCACCTGCTGCACATCCTGCCGGAAATCCGTCTCGCGCACCGCGCCGACATAGCTCTTTGCCACGCGCCCATGCCGGTCCAGCAGGATCGTCGTCGGCACACCCGCCATGCCCCACTCCATCTGCGACAGCGGATCAGGAAACGCCACCGGATAGGGCACCTTCATCGCATTCACGAAGGCCTGCACCTTGTCGTGGCTTCCTTTATCGATCGACACCCCGACCACCGCCAGCCCCTGCGGTCCAAGCTCCTGCGAGAGCCGCGCCAGGCCGGGCATCTCTTCGCGGCAAGGCCCGCACCACGTTGCCCAGTAATTCATC
>NZ_DASUBE010000043.1:0-28942 GCF_035763405.1 Edaphobacter sp. | reverse complement strand
GTCATGTCGCCGGTGCCGCAGCAGAGGTCGAGCACGACGGCTTCGGGGCGCTCAAGCGTTTTGCGAAATGCGTGGGCGGTGCGGTTCCACAGCCAGCGGTCGAGCCCGAAGGTGAGGATGTGATTGGCGCGGTCGTAGGTGGGAGCGATGGCGTCGAACATCTCGCGCACGTTCTCGGCTGCGGTCGCTTCGTCTGTTGCGCCGACGGGTCGCGCTCCTGTGGAGAGTTGATGTTCAGGCTGCGTTTGCTGCGTCATGGCTTGTGCTTCGATGAGGCATCGCGACGCATCGCGGCGAGCATGGATTCCGTGGCGGCGAGCAACTCGGCTTCGGTTACGTCGCGGACGATGCTGGTTGCGCCTATGCCTTTGGGCAGGACGAAGGAGCGGATGCCGCTGCGGTTCTTTTTGTCGCGGGCGGTTAGGGCGACGAGCTTTTGCGCTGTGGCTTTGAACGGCGAGAGCAGGCCGTAGCGGAGGATGAGCTGCTTCATGCGCTCAGCTTGCTGCGGGGTGATGGTCTTGCGGGCCAATGCTACGTTGAGCGCGGCGATTGAGCCCCAGCCTACCGCTTCGCCGTGCAGAAGCTGCTTGTAGTTGGTGGCGGCTTCGATGGCATGGCCGATGGTGTGGCCGAAGTTGAGGATCATGCGCAGGCCGGACTCTTTTTCGTCTTTGCTGACGACATCGGCCTTGACGCGCACGCTGGCGGCAACGACATGTGTGATGGCTTTGGGTTCGGCTGCGAGGATGGCGGCGGCGTTCTTCTCCATGTAGCTGAAGAGCTTCGCGTCGTAGATGATGCCGGCTTTGATGGATTCCTGCAGGCCGGCGCGGAGTTCGGCTGTGGGCAGCGTGCCGAGCACGTCGGTGTCGGCCAGCACGGCTTGCGGGTGATGGAAGCTGCCGATGAGGTTTTTTCCGGCTGCGAGGTTGGCGCCGGTCTTGCCGCCGATGGAGGAGTCCACCTGCGCGAGCAGCGTGGTGGGCACCTGCACGTAGCGGATGCCGCGCATGTAGATGGCCGCGAGAAAGCCGGTGAGGTCGCCGATGACTCCGCCGCCGAAGGCGATGAGCAGCGAGTCGCGGTCTGCCCCGCTGGTGGCGAGCTGCTGCGCGAGCGATTCGACGCTGGCCATGCGCTTGTGGCGCTCGCCTGCTGGAAGAAAGAGTATCGTGGGCGATTCTTTAAAGCTGGCGAGAAACTGCTTCTGCCAAAGGCCCCATATCTCGGGCGAGGTGACGACGAAGGGGCGGAAGGGTTTGCCCTGATTGAGCTTTTCGAGTCGCGGGCGCAGTGTACGCAGCAGGCCTGAGGCGATGGTGACGTCGTAGGTGGCGGAAGGCGTTTTGACTGGAATGACGGGCACGATGTCTATCGTATCGTTGTCCGTTCTCAGTTGTCAGTTCTCAGATGGAGGCATACAGGCAACTGGCAACTTAGAACCGACAACCGATCTCTGCTTTCCTAGTAGCATCGAGGTATGGAACAGGTCGACTTTCTGGTAATCGGGGCGGGCATTGCGGGTTTGAGCGCGGCCATTCGTCTGGCTGCGGTGGGTAAGGTGCTCGTCGTGACGAAGGAGGAACTGGCCGAGTCGAACACAGCCTATGCGCAGGGCGGCATTGCCGTAGCGATGGGCGGCGATGAAGACGTGGCGCTGCATCTGGAGGACACGATTGCGGCTGGAGATGGCCTGGTGAATCGCGACGCCGCGGCGGTGCTGGTCGAGCAGGGACCGCAGCGGGTTGAAGAATTGTTGACGTGGGGAACGGGCTTTGACCGCGAGAACGGCGAACTGATGCGCACGCGCGAGGGAGCGCACAGCCGCTCGCGCATTCTTCATGCGAACGGAGATGCTACTGGGCGTGAGATTGCGGTTTCGCTGTTGCGGCACGCGCGCGAGATTCCGGCGATTGAGTTGATGGAGTGGACGACGAGTGTCGATCTGCTGGTGGAGGGTGGTCGCGTTGTGGGTGCGACGCTGCTCGACGGAGAAGGCGGTCTGCGCGTGGTTCGGGCGCGCGGGGTGCTGTTGGCGAGCGGAGGCGCGGGGCAGGTTTATAGCGATACGACGAATCCTGCAGTGGCCACCGGCGACGGCATTGCGATGGCTTATCGCGCGGGTGCGGCGGTCAGTGACATGGAGTTCTACCAGTTCCATCCGACGGCGTTTGCGATGAAGGGCGCTCCGAGGTTTCTGCTGAGCGAGGCGTTGCGCGGTGAAGGCGCGTATCTGGTGAATGCGAAGGGCGAGCGGTTTATGGAGCGGTATCACCCGCTGCTGGAGCTTGCGCCCCGCGATGTGGTGGCGCGGGCCATCACGATGGAGGGCATGGACGGACCGGTGTATCTGGACATGCGTCATGTGAAGAAGGACCTGAAGGCGCGGTTCCCGGGCATCTCGGCGTTTCTTGCGAAGTATCAACTGGAGTTGGGAAGGGATTTGGTTCCGGTGCGTCCGGCGGCGCACTACCTGATGGGCGGCGTGAAGACCGATGTGCAGGGGAGGACTTCGCTGCCGGGTTTGTATGTGGCTGGCGAGGCCGCTTGCACGGGCGTTCACGGAGCGAACCGGCTGGCAAGCAACTCGCTGCTGGAGGGGCTGGTCTTTGGCGCGCTGGCGGCTGAGACGATGATTGCAGAGTGCAGGGATCAGGGATCAGGGACCAGGGATCAGGACATTGCTGCTCCTTCCGGTACAGTTACGGGTGATGCGGCTACGGAGAAGTGGATTCAGGAGCTGCGTGCGTTGATGTGGAAGGATGCCGGCCTGCTGCGCGATGCGGCAGGGCTGGAGCGAGCGAAGCACGGCTGGCTGGCGCTGGCTCGGACGATTCCGCGAGGACTGTCGCGGCGTGAGATTGAGGCGCGGAACCTGCATGTCGTTGCCGGGCTCATCATCGAGTCGGCTCTCGGGCGCAAAGAGAGCCGAGGCGCGCACTTTCGCAACGATTTTCCGCAGCATAGCAAGGCGGCGCGGCACTCGGTGATGGAAAAGGGCAAGCTGACATTAGTGGGTTGAGGAAAACGGATCCCTCCGCTTCGCTGCGGAATGACAATGCGAAAGGGAGCAACTGAGGTATGGGGCTTTTTGGGAAGAAGCTGAAGCAGGAGCATAAGGTGATGTTGCAGGCGGAGCGCGCGCAGGGTGCGCTGCTCGCCGAGTATCATCGCGCGACGCCGGAGTGTCCGCGGCCTGAGCGGTGGCACATGTACGACTCGATGACAGCCGAGGCCGAGGTGCTCGAGTTCCTGCGCACGCTGATTACGACCGTGAAGCCGGAGCTGGTGGTCGAGACCGGCTCGTTTCTGGGCGTCAGCACACTGTGGATCGCCGAAGGGTTGAAGGCGAATGGCTTTGGCAAGATCATCAGTTGCGAGTTCGACCCGACCGTCTTTCAGAAGGCAAAGGAGAAGGTCGCGGCGTCGGGGCTCGGGGAGTGGATCGAGCTGCGCAACGAGTCGAGTCTGGAGATGAAGGTTGAGGGCACGATTGATCTGTTCTTCTCCGATAGTGATATGCCCATCCGCGAGCAGGAGGTGAAGCGGTTCCTGCCGCAGATTCGTCCGACTGGCTTGATTCTGATGCACGACGCCAGCTCGCACCTGAAGGTCGTGCGCGATGCCGCCTTCCGGATGGAGGCCGAGGGGTTGCTCTCATGCGTGTTTTTGCCTACTCCGCGCGGGCTGGTGGTGGCGCAGAAGCGCGAGGGGCGTAGCTGATTGTATACAGGGAAGATTTATAACCCTTGATATGCAATGACTTGCAACGACTTTCTTTTGCTGATTTTGTTCCGCCTGACCCTCTCCTCACGATGAAGGATTGTCGGCGCCTTTCGGCCCGGCTTTCAAAAAATCGTTTGGAGGGATGAAATGCAACTGAAGACTGTACTGCTTGCTGCGGCTGTAGCTTTACTGCCTGCGGGTATCTGCCGGGCAGATAACTTCTCATTTACCGGAAACTTCTCCAGCATCAACGAGGTCCAGGAGTTCACCTTCACGGTGGGCTCGGGATCAGACGTCGTGTTGCGGACCTACTCGTATGCGGGTGGGACCAATGCTGCCGGACAGGTGATTGCCGAAGGTGGGTTCGACCCCATCCTGGCGCTGTTTCAGGGCACCGGGCCGTCTGCGGTCAAGATTGGCCAGAACGACGACGGCGGCGGCAGCGTGCCGGCCGATCCGGTCACAGGAACGCACTACGACACGTACCTAGAGGTGAGCGGGCTGACCCCGGGCACCTACACGGCGACGATCCAGGACTACGCGAACTTTGCAATTGGACCGACGCTGGGCGACGGCTTCACGAACGGCGCGCTGACCGGAGGCACATACATTGATGCAACCGGCACCAACCGGGACAACCACTGGGCGTTCGATGTGCTGGGTGTCGAGTCGGCGTCGAATCCGACGGGCAATTCACCTTCGCCGGTGCCGGAGCCTTCATCGTTGCTGCTGCTGGGCAGCGGCCTTGTAGGTTTTGCCGGTGCTCTTCGCAGGGCTTGACGACATAGCCTACCGAACCAGGATGCGGGCAGCGAGAGCTGTCCGCGTCTCTTTGAGTGGAATTTCTGCGTATCTTCTTTAGATTTCTGCTTGTCTTCTTTAAAAAGGATGCGGGCCGCGATCGAGCTGCGACCCACTGCCAGTTTGTCAAAGGAGAACGTGGTGCTGTTTTTATGCTTCGTCGTTCGAGGTAAACCTGCGACGTACCACTCCGGCAGCGCCGAGCAGACCGGTCGCCATCAGTGAGAGGCTCGCGGGCTCCGGGACGGGGCTGAAGTTGACGGTTCCGCTGGCGCCGGCGACGCTGACTCCGAGAAGGTTCAGTGTGCCGAGGTTTGAGCCGTCGATGTTGATATTGCTGATGCCGAGACCCAGGTTGATGTTCGCGGCAACCGCAGCATCAATCGACGCAATCGGAAGCGTGAGATTGGTGAACGAGAGCGCGAGGTTCTGGCACGGAACTGCCGGGCCAATGACGACAACCTTAGCGCAGACATCGGTGAAGTTGAAGACGCCCAGCGTGCCGAGGGCATCCAGGTAGGTGGCGGTGACGGTCGAGGTAGTGGAATTGAGCAGGTTGCCGTCGGACAGAAGCCCCAGCGTCTCATCGACGTAGGTGAAGTTGTATCCGTTGGCGATCGGCGTTCCGACTACGGTTGTGCCGTTAATGACGAGATTGACACTGTCGGCGTGAAGACTGGCGGTTGCGAAGAGGAAAGTAACCAGAGCGAGAAAGGCGGTAACAACTTTCATGGGTGTATCTCCTTGTGAACCGGATGTTTGCAGGCGCCGTGCCAAACTATGACTTTAGTCTGATTAATGTGCATGAATATGCGCTAAGTATGAGATTTTGTGCATAGTTGCAAGTGGCGTAAATTTTGACGTGTCGCCTTTTGGAGTCCAGGAAGAGCGGAAACTGCCGGACGACTTCCTCAGAGGCTGGAAAAAGAAGAGTCCGGAAAAGGAAAGAAAGTCTCCCCAAGAGTGGAAAACCATTTCCCTCCTGAATAGAAATTCAGCGCAATGGGAGGTATATAGATACCGGTAATGTCTGTATATCAATGGTTACAGGTGGAGGGCGGTCGCAATGCTATTTATCGATCCGGCAATTTTTACCTGGTCGGGTGGGCCTTCATGGCCAACGAGGCAGCGACGGTCAACGACAAAATGGCCGCAATGATACCGAGCGAAAGCAGGGGGGCAATCTCGAGCCAGGGCGCGGAGATCATCTTGAGGGCTGCGAAGGCCAGGACGGCGGCCAGGCCAAGGTGCAGAAAACGGAGTGTCGTGAGCAGGGGGGCCAGCAGGAAGTAGAGCGAGCGCAGTCCCATGACGGCCATGATGTTGGACGTGTAGGCCAGGAAGGGGTGGCGGGTGATGGAGAGCACGGCGGGGATAGAGTCGAGCGCGAAGACGATGTCGGTCAGCTCGATGGCGACGAGGGCCAGCGCGAGGACGGTGATCATGCGCTGGCCGTTCTCGATGACGAAGAAACGGTCCTGCCGCAGGCTGACGGGGTGGACCTGGGAGAGCCACTTGATCCAGCGAGGGGTATGGGTCTCCTCGTCGGGGCTTTTGGGCAGCAACAGCCGGATGGCCGCAAATAAAAGGACGGCTCCGAAGACATAGCTGATCCAGTGGAAGCGGTCGAGCAGGCCGAGCCCGGCGGCAATGAAGGCCCCGCGCATGACGATGGCCCCACCTACCCCCCAGAACAGGACCCGGGGCTGGTTGGCGGGTTCGATCTTGAAGATGCCAAAGAGGAGTAGGAAGACGAAGAGGTTATCGATAGAGAGCGACTCTTCGATGGCATAGCCAGCCAGGTATTGCGTGGCGGACTCGCCGCCCATGGTTTGGAAGATAAAGAGGCCAAAGGCGAGCGCGGCGACGATCCAGATCGTAGTGGCGATGATGGAGGTGCTGCGGATCTTTGTCGGGCCCTGATGCCGAACGTAGATCAGCTCAACCGCGAGCAGGATAAGGATGGCGGAATGAAAGCCGATCCAGTGACTGAGGGGCGCCGATGACATCCTGCATAGGATGCTACAGGCTGGAGAGGGAAGCTGCACTCAGGCCAGGACGCTGAAAGGTGGCGCGGAGGGAAAGACCGTGGGCCTTTTCGCTGCTACTTCGTGACAACGAAAGAATATACGCTGTAGAGCGCGAGGGCGAGAAGAACCCAGAGCAGGGAAGACATGAGTAGTCCACGCAGGATAGCGCCAATGGGGTGAAGGTCGAAGAAGCTGGTCGGATTTTGCTCAGGCCAGCCGGACGTGGAAGAAGTCTTCTGCATGCTTGTGAACTGCATCTGGTTCACCTCGATTCTGAACTTGAGCGTATCGGCGGCTGTGGAATAACCGCTATCCCCTTTCAGAAGCATGCGATGCGACGTTTGGGTGAGCACGGAGGAGCCGAAGCTGGTCAGCTCATCGGCTGGATTGATGACAGACTTCAGGGTTTGGGGTAGGATTTTGCGGTGGTATGGACGGCCGTACGGAAAAATCTGATTTCTGGAGTGTCTATGAAGACGATGATTCGGTTGATGGCAGTGGCAGTTGGGCTCATGTTCGCGCAGATGGCAGTGGCCCAGGCAGCACCCGCCGGTTCGACAGGCGTGTGTAGGGACGGTAGCTACACGACGGCTCCCAGTAAGAAGGGCGCTTGCCGCGGTCATAAGGGAGTGAAGACGTGGCTTGCCGCGGACACGGGCGCCGCAGCAGCGCCGGCAAAGAGCGAGAAGGCGTCGAAGGCAGCAGCGGCAGCTCCGGCAGCGGCTCCCACTCCGGCAGCAGCCCCCGCTCCGGCGGCAGCTCCGGCAAAAGCCGCCAAGACGTCGCATGAGTCGACCTCGACGATGGCGCAGGCTCCCGGCGGCGGCGCTGGCATGGTCTGGGTCAATACTGCGACCAACGTGTATCACTGCGCGGGATCCAAGTATTACGGTAAGACAAAGGCAGGATCCTATATGACCGAGGCGGAAGCCAAGGCCAAGGGGGCTCATGCCGACCATAATCATCCTTGCAGCAAGTAGGCAGGCGTCTCCGCTGCGCGCTTTGCAGGGCTGAATCGGGTGGATAGCGGGAAGGTGAAAACAGAGCGTTTTGCTGCGCCCCCGGGCTTGAAGGGCCTGCGGGGCGCATTTTTTCGGGCGGCCCAGGAGCGTACAGAACGTCGAGATGCGAAATTTCTTGACAAATATCGCGTGATGGGATTTAGATTATGTCTCCGGATTTTTAAACGATTAAAAAGCAAGTACTCAGGAGGCTCAAGATGCGCGCGAACACATTTGACAATAAAACCGCACGGATTTGCCTAATCAATGCAAGTAAGACGATTTCAACGGCAGTCAGATTTAAACGTTATGAAAATGAACCCTCCCCGCTGGCCATCTCGTTTCTGCACCTGATTCCGCTGCTCGCTCTCGTCTGCCTGCTCTTCTCCAAACCGCTTCGGGCCCAGACCGCGACCGGATCGATTACCGGAAGCGTTGTGGATCCGAGCGGCAGCGTCATTGCCAGTGCTCATATCGATCTGGTGAACAAGGACACGAATGAGTCGAGAACGGCGATCACCAACGACCGCGGTTATTACTCGCTTACGCTTTTGCCGCCGGCAAATTACAGCCTGAGCGTCGAGGCCCCGGGGTTCGGGGGGTACAAGCAGGAGAACATCCGCCTCAACGTCGGCGACGCGCTCACGGTCAATGCAAGGCTTCAGGTTGGCCAGGTGGCCACGCAAGTCACCGTGACGGACCAGCCTTCGGCGCTCCAGACGGAGACGTCGTCTCTGGGGCAGGTCATCGCCAACAAGACCATCGTCGATCTGCCAGTCAACGGCAGAAACAGCTACAGCTTTGCGGCGCTGGTACCGGGCGTGCTTCCGTCGGCCGGTTTTACGCAGACGGCGTTCGATGAATACAACGATCAGTTCATCTCGATCAACGGCTCACGCCCCAACCAGAACGTCTTCCTGCTCGATGGAGGAGCGAACACACAGCCGGCGCTGAACGGGCCCGGGTTCTACCCCAGTATCGACATGGTCGATCAATACAAGGTCCAGACGAACAACTACAGCGCGGAGTTTTCGAACACCTCCGGCGGCATCATCAACGTGATTACGAAGTCCGGTACGAACCGCGTGCATGGTTCGGTGTATGACTTCTACCGCAGCACCGGTCTGAACGCGAACAACTTCTTCGCCAACCAGGCTGGCCTGGCGCGGGCCCCATTCCGCTACAACCAGTTTGGCGGAACCGTAGGCGGGCCCATCTACCGGGACAAGACGTTCTTCTTCTTCTCGTATGAGGGGCTGCGGTGGACGCAGGCTGTGACCACGACCGCGACCCTGCCCACGGCAGCCGAGCGCGCAGGCGACTTTTCCGGCACAGGCACCGCGATCTACGACCCCTTTTCGACGGTGCCCGACCCTGCGCATCCCGGGCAATACATCAGGACGCAGTTTTCCGGGAACAAGATACCGTCGAACAAGATCGATACGGTGGCGAACAATCTGCTGGCCTATATTCCTCTGCCCAATCAGGCTGGCGCGCCTGCCGGAGCGACGAACTTCATCTCCAACTCAAGCTCGCCTATCAACAAGGACGACTACTCGATCAGGATCGACCACGCGCTCACTTCCGCGTCGAAGCTCTTCGGGCGCTACTCGATCTCAACGACGCACCAGATACGGCCTCCGGTCTTTGGCAACACGCCCAACTTCAAGGTGAGTTCGCCCATCCTTGGGCCCGACACGTTGCGGCAGATGCAGGCGACCATCGGCGACACGACCGTCATCAACTCGAGCACGGTGCTCGAACTCAACTCCAGCTTCGTCCGCTTCCACCTGGCGCGGACGCCTCCGGGGCTGGGATTTGATCCAACGCAGTTGGGCTTCCCCTCGTACTTCTCTGATCTTGCCAAGAAGACCGCTCCGTGCTTCCCCACGGCGATCATCGGTGGGCTCGGAACCGCTGAATCGATTGGCAACGTCGGCTGGGGCGGACTGCTGGGGCAGTTGTGCTGGATCGGCATTCTGAATGATGCGAATCAGGTCTTCCACGAGGAAGGGAACCTGACCAAAGTGACGGGAACCCACACGCTGAAGGTGGGCGGCGACTTTGGAATCGGCATGTTCACGACGGCGCGATTCAATAACGGTGCCGGGTTCTATGTCTTTGGGCCGGACTGGACCGGGGGACCGAATCCATTTGCCGAGGGGAACACGGGCGTGGGGTTCGCATCGTTCCTGCTTGGCGCGGGCGACTTCGGCTTCAACTACACCGGAGGCCCGAACGAGATTAATAGCTTCCGTTATTACGGCGGCTACTTCCAGGACGATTGGAAGGTGACTCCGCACCTGACGTTGAACCTGGGATTCCGCTACGACTACAACACGCCGTGGCGAGAGCGCGATAACCGGATTACCGGATGGGACCCGACCTCGGCTTCGCCGTTGCAAGTGCCGGGTATGCACCTGGTGGGCGGGCTGAACTTTCCCGGAGTCAACGGCGTCTCGCGCTACCACTTCAATCCGGACAAGCGAACGGGCCTTCAGCCGCGCCTTGGCTTTGCTTACGCAATCAACGGCTCAACGGCGCTCCGCGGCGGCTACGGCATCTTCATGGGACCGGCGGTGGGCAGCGGATACAACAACAATGGTGTTCCCAGCACCGGGTTCATCGGCAGCACGCCGTGGGTGACGACGCTCAATGGTGTGAACCCGCACAACCTGCTGAGCAATCCGTATCCGCAGGGTTTCACGTATGCCACGGGCAGCAGCCAGGGCCTATCGACGGATATTGGTCAGTCTGTCGTCGGCATGGCGCGTGATCGCAAGACCTCGTATGCGGAGCAGTGGAATCTCGATCTGCAGCACACATTCCCCAGACAGATACTTGTGGATGTGGCCTATGCGGGTAGCCACGGGGTCCACCTCTATGGCGATTACAACGCCAATCAACTGCCGGACCAGTACCTCTCGATGGGAAGCAAACTGAATGATCAGGTTGCCAATCCATTTCAGGGATATATCACCTCGGGTGCGCTCAGCGGGCCGACAGTGGCGCGCAGCCAGCTTCTGCTTCCATATCCGCAGTTCACCGGCGTGACGCTTGGCGACGGCTCCTACTACGGAGCATCCACCTACAACGCGCTGGAGTTGAAGGTGGAGCGACGATTCGCCAATGGGTTCAGCCTACTCGGTTCGTATACATGGTCCAAACTCATGGACAATGTGGGGGCAACGACGACGGGCTTCCCGGGCGGCAACTTCGCCGGCGGAAACGTTCAGGACTGGGACAACCTGCGGAACGAGTGGTCTCTGGCTACATTCGATACCCCGAATTATCTGGCGATCAATGGCATTCTTGACCTCCCCTTCGGCAACGGCAGACGTTGGGCCAATAAAAACGGCTTCGCCAACTATCTGGTTGGAGGATGGCAACTGAATGGAATTGGGACTGTGCTCAGTGGCACTCCGCAGCAGGTTTCGATGGCCGCCAACACGCTCTTCAACTACGGAGGGACGCAGCGCGCGAACTGGACCGGCAAGAATCCCACGCTGCATGGGTCTGTCTCCAAGCGGCTGGATCAGTACTTCGACGTCAGCGCCTTCAGCGCGCCTGCGGCGTTCACCTATGGCAACTCTCCGCGCACGCTGGGCGACCTGCGCGCGCCGGGAGTGGCCCGGCTGGACCTCTCAGGAGTCAAGAACACGCCGCTCGCCGAGGGCTGGACGTTGCAGTTCCGCGCCGAGGCGTTCAACCTCTTCAACCATCCTCAGTTTGGGCCGCCGGATACGACGCTCGGCGATGGCTCGACGGGGAGAATCTCGTTCCAGGTCAACGATCCGCGCGAGTTGCAGTTTGCTTTGAAGTTGCTGTTCTGAAGGCGTTCCATCGTTCCAGGCTCGGCGCTATGGCCGGGCCCGGAACGATGGTCATCGCTGGTCGATGAGTCGAATCATCTCGATGAAGAGATCGCCGGAGATTTGCAGTGAGCGGGCGCTGATTTTGTCGATGGTGTCCTGCGCGTTGTGGTGGTAGCCGTCGGGCGAGGAAGCAGTCCACGGGCCGTAGTGTGCATCGATGACATCGAGCACAGGCACGCCGCGTTTAGCAAAGGGAAGGTGGTCGTCCTGCTCGTCTTCGCTGTACTTGAAGATGTGGGAAGAGTTGCCTGTGTTCTTCGCTGCGGTCTTGAGCGTGTCGAGCAGCCAGGGCGTGGAGTTGGTGACGCGATCGATGTTGAGATCCTTGTCGCCGATCATGTCCGCAACCATAAACGCCTTGATCTTGCCGAGGGTGCCGTCGCGCGACCATTTGGCGGCGAGATGGCGCGTGCCGTAGAGCGAGTCGGCGTCGGACCACTCGGACGAGATGGACTCCTCACCGTCGTCGAAGACCAGCCAGACTGAGTAGCCCTGCGGCGGATGCGCGCGCAGGTAGTTGCCCAACTCGATGAGCAGAGCCGTGGTGCAGGCCCCGTCGTTCGCGCCGACGAAGTGGATGTCCTTCAGCGGGTAGTTCGTCTCGTAGTGGCTGGCGATGACGATGATGCCGTCTTTTTTGCCGGGGAATTTGGCGATGTAGTTGGTCATCGTCAGCAGGCCGGCTGGCGTGTTGGCGGAGAAGGTGTCAGCCTCGAAGTTGCCTTTGGCTGCCTCGGGCTTGAAGTGGTCGCGGATGAACTGTTCCGCTTTGGCGTGGCCGGGGCTGCCGATCCATCGCTGCGGTGCAACGGCGAGAAGCTGCTCGGTGATCCGGTAGGCAGCTTCTCCGCTAAAGCGTGCGGTGGATTTTTGCGCTTGAGCTGTGGGGACGAAGAGAAAGGAAAAAAGCAAAGGCAAAAGCGAAATGCGGGGGTTCTTCCCCTTCGGCAAGCTCAGGGTCAGAATGGCAAGCGTCTGGCGGTGGGCGACAAGCGCCTTGGCGCGAGAGAAGATCGTCATGCGGCTTTGGCTTTCCGTGCTTTGCGGCGGGCTGGGTGGACGATGAAGGCGGCGAGTACGCCGAGCATGTAGAGAATCAGCATGGGTGCGGCGAAGATACACATGCTCAGCGGATCGGGCATGGGGCAGATGATGCCCGCCACGATGAAGATGACAAGAATGGCATAGCGAATGTGCTTCAGCAGAAACTTCGCGTCCACGATGCCGAACAGCGCCAGAAAGAACATGAGGATCGGCAGCTCGAATGTCACGCCCAGCCCGAGGACGATGGCCAGAAAGAAGCCCGTGTAGTCGTCGATGGTGAGGATGGGATGGAACCTGTGTGCAAAGCCGTTGATGAGAATGTCGAGCGCGCCGGGGAAGACGTAGTGGTAGCCGAACCACGCTCCGCCAAGGAAGAGGAGGATGGTTGTGAACATGAACGGCAGCACGTATCGCTTCTCATTGGCGTACATGCCGGGCGAGATGAATCGCCATATCTGGTACAGGATGAATGGCGAGGCGAGGATAGCGCCGCCGTAGAGCGCCGTCTTGATGTAGAGGTTGAGTCCGTCGGTGGGGTGCGTGAAGTTGAGCGGGATGCCCAGCTTATCGAGCGGCGCCTGCACGATGCCATAGAGACGCTCGCGGAAGATCCACGCGATGCAGAAGCCGACAGCGAGGTAGCCGACGGAGTGGAGCAGGCGCTTGCGCAACTCTGCGAGGTGCTCCATCAGGCTCATGCCAGGCAGCTCTGCGCGGTCACTGACTGCAGAGCGCACGTTGTCGATCAGATCAGCCATGCAGTGCCTCGGTCGCGGGTTCGGATGTGCTTGGAGCGGCTGTTTCTGGATCGGAAACGCGCGGGATCGAGTCGAAGGCTGCGGAGACTGACTGAGTTGCAGGCGAGCTGGCAACGGGGAGTCCGGTGTCGGGCGGCATCATGCTCAGCTCGCCCGAGGTAGCGATGGGCACGGTGTTGAACTCTTCAGGCGGAAGCTCGTGCGGGTGGCGCTCGATGGGCTCTTCTTCGAGTGAGCCCTCTTCGCGTGCGCCGTCTTCGTGTGGCGGCGCGATGGTGTTCTCGTCTTCGGAGGCCGCCGTCACAGGCGCGGCAGCTTCCATGGCGGCGATCTTCTTCTGTTGTTCGGCTTGTTCGGCGAGGCGCAGCTCGTCCTCCATCTGCATACGGAACTCGTTGGAGGCGCGGCGGAACTCGGCCATGAGCTTGCCCAGTTGGCGGGCGAGTTCGGGCAGCTTCTTCGGGCCGAAGATCAGCAGCGCGATGAAGAAGATAAAGATGCTGTCCTGAAAGCTGGGCATACTTAAGAATCAATGATACGGCTTTGGCGCAGGGCGAACAAATGAAGGGAGTGCGTGGGCGCTCGTGTAAAATCAAGGTGTAAGACGCTTTGCGCAGAGCAGGCGGAAGCAGGCGAGAATCTGTATCTTTCCGGTCGGATGTTCGTCTAAAGAAGTACCGGCGGCCACAGGCTGCCCGGCGAAGAAAAGATTGCAACACCCCCGTGGATTGGGTGATGGCCGAGAGGCCGGCACAGCGAGTCCACTGCAATCTTGAAGTTTGATGCTTTCAACATCCCCGTCTCAAGGGAGAAAGGCAGCGCGAAGCTCGCGGTGTCCGGCGCCCTGGTAGAGACTGAAGGCGGAGTACGGTGAACGATCTATTGGATGAGACCGCGGCATTGGCCGCGGCGTCAACTGAAGCCATGGGAGCGGTGTGCTCGCTCGACAACTATCTTGCACAGCCTGACCACACGATGGATGCGCGCATCGCGGCGGCGCGCGCAAAACTTGGCAAAGACGCGGTGATTCTGGGACATCACTATCAGCGCGACGAGGTCATCCGTTTTGCCGACTACACCGGCGACAGCTACAAGCTGAGCAAGGTGGCTTCGGAGACGAGCGCGAAGTACATGCTCTTCTGCGGCGTCCACTTCATGGCAGAGACGGCTGAGGTGCTGGCGCAGCCGTGGCAGCAGGTGATTCTACCCGACTTGAATGCAGGCTGCTCGATGGCCGACATGGCAGAGATTGGCCAGGTCGAGGACTGCTGGGACGCGCTCGAACGCGCAGGGTTAACCGGGACCGGGGATCAGGAACCGGGGACCAGTCCGGCTGGCTTGATCCCTCTGACTTACATGAATTCTGCTGCGGCGATCAAGGCGTTTTGCGGCGAGCGCGGCGGACTGGTCTGCACGTCATCAAACGCGCGCGGAGCGTTCGAGTGGGCGTTTGCGCGAGCGGAAAAGATTCTGTTTCTGCCCGACCAACATCTCGGGCGAAACACCGCCTTTGCAATGGGGATTCCTTTGAGCGAGATGGCGGTGTGGGACCCGTACATGATCAACGGCGGCCTGACGGCGGAGCGGCTGCGTTCGGCGAAGGTGATTTTGTGGAAGGGGCATTGCTCAGTGCATCAGCGGTTCCTGCCCGAGCATGTAGACCGCGTGCGCCGCGAAGAGCCGGGGATGCAGGTGATCGTGCATCCGGAGTGCCGGTGGGAAGTCTGCCAGAAGGCCGACGCGATCGGCTCGACCGAGCGAATTATCAAGGTGATCGAGGACGCCCCCTCTGGCGCAAGCTTTGCTGTGGGCACGGAGATTCATTTAGTCAACCGGCTGGCGAAGCGGTTCGCGCCGCTGGGCAAGCGCATCATCACGCTCGACGATGCAGGCTGCCTGTGCACGACGATGTACCGCATCTCGCCGCAGCATCTCGCGTGGGCACTGGAAAATCTGGTCGAGGGCCGGGTGGTCAATCGTATCCAGGTGGATGATGATGTAAAGCAGTGGGCGCGCGTGGCGCTCGACAGAATGCTGGAGATCAAGGTTTGAACAAGACGTTCACATTGGCCGAAGCGCAGACGATGCTGCCGGTCGTCGAAGCCCTGCTGAAGCGGGCACAGGCCGCAGCAACGCGGGCCGCTGAGATTGAACTGGAGATGCAGATGCTTTCGCAGAGGATATTTCTCTCCGGAGGCTTGCACGTGGATGTCGTCGCAGCCGCACGCCGCCGGGCTGAGCGCGAGAAGGCGATGCAGGAGGCCAAAGACACGCTAGCCGAGTTCGAAGCGATCGGCGTGTTGTTGAAGGACCTTGAGAAAGGGCTGCTCGATTTTCCCTGCGTGGTGGATGGAAAGACAGTGCTGCTCTGCTGGAAGCTGGGCGAGAAAGAGATCGGCTACTGGCACTCTGAGGATGATGGATTCGCGGGCCGAAAGCCGCTGGACGCGCGGTTTGGAAAGCCGGAGCGCGAGCGGCTGAACTGATCGATGAACGGACCCGCACATCGAGCATCGTGCTCATTTTGGGAGCAAGTCTGCGCCCGGGGCAGGTTGCTTGCCCGGATACCACTGCGGCTTCCATCCTGTATTGGCGAGCCAGCGGATCGGAGCAACCATCGATTGGATGGCGCGGTCCATGTGTGCGAAGTCGATCCTGCTCAGGTCATCGCTCGGTTGGTGATAATCCTTGTGCAGGCCGAAGCTGGAGACGGTCTGGGCGATGATGCCTTTGCGCGCCAGCGCATAGTTGTCGGAGCGTCGGAAGAAGTGCTGGGCCGGGTGCGGGTCGTTGATGAGGCTGGCTCCGTGCTTCGCCAGCGTTGGTCCCAGGTCGGTGCGGTCATAGCCGGTCAGCCATAGTGTCCCCTCGGGCACGGCAGGGTCAGGTCGGCCAATCATCTCAAACTCCAGGTTGATGACGATGCTGGTGAGCGGCACGGGCGGATGTTCAAGAAACGCCCGGTTGCCATAGCCGCCAATCTCCTCCGAACCGAAGAGCGCGAAGATGATGGTGCGCTTCGGCCGCTTGCCCGTGGCAAGAAGATGTGCGAGCGTCAGCACGGCGGTCGTGCCGGAGGCGTCGTCGTCGGCCCCGTTGTAGATGTCGTCGCCGTTGACCGCAGGGCCAATGCCCAGGTGGTCCAGGTGCGCGGTCAGCAGAATCACCTCATTGAGGTTCGCTGTGCCGCGCAGAATACCGATAGCGTTCCAGGTCTCGGTACGCGGCCCGTCCGGATACTTCGAGAGATATTTCTGCACTCGCTCCGGAAGCGGGTCGGGCAGTTTTGTCTTCTGGAGAAAGGTGCCGTTGTCGCCGCCCGGTTCAAGGCCGAGTGACTGAAATTGCGCGGCGGCAAAGAGCGCGGCAATGTGCTCGTCGCGCGTGGCCGAGCCTCTGCCGTCGAGCGCATCGTCGGCAAGGAAGTCCATGTCGGCGTGGACCTCGCGGTCGAGCGTGGAAGATGCTGAAGCCGTTTTCGATACAGATGCGTCGAATGGATGAGCCGCCTGTGCACGTGGCGCTGCCGTCGTGACTATCGCAAGGATCGAGGCCAGTGTGATGAAGCGGAGACGTGCAAGGGGCCGTTTGGACATTGGCAGATTATAGACGGGCATCCGGGGTAATCTTGAGCGGAGACTTCTGTGGAGCGCGATTGTGAATAGGAGTATGTCGATGCCGTGGCGCGTAGCGAAGATGTGGGCGAGAGTCATGGCCGTCGCGACGCTGCCGTTCCTGGCCGGATGCACCGGCTTCTTTCCGCCAGTCAATGGAGGAGGCGGTGGAGGCGGATCGACCGGAAACTACGTCTACGTCGCAAACGCCAATCGCAGCTCGATCAGCGGTTTCTCCATCGGTGCAGGCAAACTGACAAAGGTCGCCAACTCGCCCCTCCCGCTGGGCTATACGCCGGTGGCGATGGCGGTGACGCCCTCGAACAGCTTTCTGTATGTTGCCGGGCCGTTGAGCATCAACGTCTATGCGATGAATGCGAACGGTTCGCTCACGGTCCCCACAAACGGCAGCACGGTTGCGAGTGCCACCGTGGTGTCGCTGGATGTGTCGCCGGACGGCAAGTGGCTCTTCGGGCTCGACGGCTTCCAGCAGGTGCTCGATGTCTATGCCATCAATACCTCGACCGGAGGTTTGGCCGCGGTGGGCAATCCGCAATATCCAGTGACCACGGGCGCGTGGGTGCCGCGCATGGTGCGGGTCTCGCCCAACGGCGCGCTGGTCTTTGCCGCACTCGGTACGGCGGGAGACGCGGTGTTTACGTTCAATTCCACGACCGGAGTGGCGACGTGGAGCCAGTCGCTCACGTTCAATACTCCAACCAGCGATAACGCGCTGGCGATCGACAGCAACTCGGCATATCTGTACGTTGCGAGAAGCGGCGTCGGGCCTGGGGTGGCGGTCTACTCCATTGGCACGGGCGGAAAGCTGACGCCCGTGACAGGCTCTCCCTTCGCTGCCGGAACGCAGACGTACTCCGTCGTGCTCAATAAGGCGGGCACTGATGTTTACGCGGCCAACCGCGGCGATTCGACGATCTCGGGTTACGCCATCGGAGCGGGCGGCCTGCTGACTCCGCTTGCCGGTTCGCCCTACAAGAGCGGGTTGCAGGTGACGTCGCTGGGCATCGATTCGAGCGGCAAATACCTGCTTGCGGCAGCCAACGGAGGCACTCCCGATCTGACGATGTACGGATTCGACGCGACCACGCCGGGCAGACTCGATTCGCTGACCAGTGCCTCAACAGATACCGCTCCGTCCAATCCGGTTGCCGTTGCGTTGACCCATTAGCGCGCGGTTGCGTCCTACATGCACAGGACATTGCGCAGTCCGGTCGCGTCGCCATTACGATAGTGATGTGACAAGTCATGTAAAGCGGAGATTTCGGGCCATCGCTTCTTTCTTCCGGCAGTTCGGTTCTGACAACATTGGGCGACGCGGACGCTTGCCTCGCTGTGCGGCGGTTGTGCTTCTCTGCGTGGTCTGGGCGACGAGCGGCTGCTCGCGCTTCCATCGCCGCGCGCCGGCCGAGTACGTGTATGTGACGGCGAAGCAGACTTATCTCCGCGACCGCGTGGCGGCGGTCTCGAACCGCACGGCGACCGTCGAGAACGGCGAGAAGCTGAAGGTGCTCGAACACGGACGCCGCTTCCTGCGCGTTCAGACGGACAAAGGTGAGCAGGGCTGGATCGACGAGAAGATCGTAGCCACGCAGCAGGTCTACGATCAGTTTGGCGCTCTGGCAGCGCAACACAAAAACGACCCGACCGTCGCAACCGGTGTTGTCAGCGACGACGTGTATCTGCATATCACGCCAGGGCGCGAGGCCGAGCGGTTTTACCGCCTGCAGGAAGGCGACAAGCTCCAGTTGTTGAAGCGCGCGACGCTGCCCCGGCCCATCCCCTCGTGGATGCAGCCTGCGGCAGACGCCAAAAAGGCAGAGCCCGCCAAGCCTGCCATGGAAGACTGGTGGCTGGTGCGCGACCAGCGCGGCGAGACCGGCTGGATGCTCAGCAGGATTATGAACGTGGATGTGCCTGAGGCCATCGTCCGCTACTCCGAAGGCCAGCGCGTAGTTGGGGCTTATGTGCTCACGACGGTGAACGACCCCGACGCTCCCGGCGACAACAAGAACATCCCCGAGTACCTGACTGTGACTTCGCCGTATGAGGCCGGTCTGCCGTATGACTTCGACCAGTCGCGCGTCTTTATCTGGAACATCAAGAAACACCGCTACGAGACTTCATACCGCGACAAAAACATCGAAGGCTACCTGCCGGTCACGATCAAGATGGCCGCCGACCCCAACGGCAAGACGCCGGACTCGAGCGCCCCCGCGCCGACGTTCAGCTACCGTGTTTTGTCGGCGGATGCCGCGCCAGTCGTCCCGGACCCAACGACCGGATACATCGTTCCGGGCCAGACCCTCGTCAAGACCTTCCGGCTGGAGGGCAACCTCGTGCGCCGGGTTCTGCCGCCGGGCACCACCGCTCCGGCAGAGGCGCATCCGACCCCGGTTCAGAAGAAACCAGCCAAAATACGCAAGCGACGATAATCATCCCGATTGCGCAAGGCCTTCAGGCGTAGAAGGCAGCTACCGCTTCGACGACGGTCTGCTGCTCATCTTCGCGGAGTTCAGGGAAGATGGGCAGGGCGAGCACCTCGTCGGCGGCGCGCTCGCTCTCCGGGAAATCTCCCTGCCGATAGCCGAGCCCGGCCAGACTGGTTTGCAGGTGGAGCGGCACCGGGTAGTAGATCTCGCTGCCGATGCGGCGGTCGGTGAGGAACTGGTGAAGCTGATCGCGTCGCGGGGCACGAATCACATATTGATGGAAGACATGCGTGGCGCGCGGATCAGTGAAGGGCAGTACGATGCCTTCTGCCGTATTGGCGGCGGCAAGGCCCGCGCGGCGGAAGAGGCTGTCATAGCGTGCGGCAATCAGGCGGCGCTGCTGGTTCCAGTGGGGAAGATAGCGGAGCTTCACTTCGAGAACTGCGGCCTGAATGGAGTCCAGCCGCGAGTTCCATCCGATCTCGTCGTGGTAGTAGCGGCGCTTCATGCCGTGGGCCCGGAGCACGCGCGCGTGGGCGTCGATGGTGGGCGTAAGTGTAGTGACGAGTCCGGCATCGCCCATGGCGCTCAGATTTTTGGTGGGGTAAAAGCTGAAAGCGGCCGCATCGCCGAGCGCGCCTGCTGGCGTGTCGTTCCAGGTCGCTCCAAAGGCCTGAGCAGCATCTTCTATGAGCAGCAGATTGTAGCGGCGTTTGAGCGCGATAAAGGCATCCCAGTCGGCGCACTGGCCGTAGAGATGGACAGGCAGGATCGCCCTGACGTTTGCGCCCGCGGGCGACTGGAGGAGCGTTTCCACCGCTCGTGCGGAGAGGTTAAAGGTCGCAGGGTCGATGTCGGCCAGCAACGGCTTCGCCCCGGCGCGAAGAATCGCGCTGACCGAGGCGAAAAACGTGAAGGGCGAAGTGATGACGACATCGCCCGGGCCGACGTTGGCGGCGGCCAGCGCAAGCCAGATGGCGTCCGTTCCGCTGCCGCAGCCGATGGCGTGCGGCGCGTTGCAGGCAGCAGCGGCGGCGCGCTCGAAGGCGGCAACCTGCGGGCCGAGGATGAACTGCTGCGATTCGCAGACCGATTCGATGGCATGAAGCAGCTCGCCGCGGATGGACTGGAACTGGCGGCTGAAGTCAAGCATGGGAACGGGTTCGGCTACGCGGACAGGCACGTCTTGAATGGTATATCGTAGGATGTCGGGACGGAGACGAGCAGCGGGCAATTTTGCGTCCAATGCCATTTGGCTACGTCTAACCATGAGTGCAACGCATACCCGGGCAGACTGCGATAAGATCGGGAAGTTGCTAAATCAAGTAGATGGTCGTATTGTTGACAGTCTTGGCTTCCAATCCTGCGGTTTTGCGGACTGAGACTGCTGTGAAGTGGATGGGGTACGGCAAGACCTTTTTATTTTGAAGGACATTACAAATCAAGGAGATCGGCGCCATGGATTCAAAGCCGGCACAGAACATTCAGGACACTTTTCTCAACACAGTCAGAAAAGACAAGAGTCCGATCACGATCTATCTGGTCAGCGGAGTGAAGCTGACGGGAAAGATCCGGTCGTTCGACAAGTATTCCGTGCTGTTGGAGAACAACAGCCAGGAACAGTTGATCTTCAAACATGCGATCTCGACCGTGGTGAGCGGACGCGCGGGAGTCCACGCGGAACCGCGTCAGGATACACGGATCGGCATGAGCCACCCTGTGGCTGCCTCGGCTGGCGTTGCGACGCAGGAAGCTACGGGAACGCAGGGTCACTAACGAGTTGGCAGAAAACCACCGGAGACCGCCGATGCCCGGACAACGACCTGGTCTGGTTGCGGCACAGGCGGAGGTGTCTTCTGCTGCGCGCAGGCGAGAGGCTGACCGTTTTCGCCGGGAGCGTGCCGTGTTGGTCGCGGTGGAGTTTACCGGCGAACGCCGCAAGCTGACTGCGGCTGTTCGGCAGGCGCGCCGCGCTGCCGAAGTGTCAGCGGGCGCGAATCACGAGAGTTCCGTCGCACGGTCTCATGAGGCTGACCTCGACTTCGAGGCTTCGCTGGCGGAGTTCGAGGAGCTTGCCCGCAGCGCCGGAGCGGAGGTTGCGGCCACGCTGGTGCAGCGCCGCGCTCGGCCCGATGCGGCCACACTGGTGGGTCAAGGCAAACTGGACGAGATTGAAGGCGTCGCGGCTTCAACCGATGCCGACCTTGTGCTCTTCGACCACGACCTGACCCCCTCCCAGTTGCGCAACCTGGAGGCGAGACTCCCCTGCCGCGTCATCGACCGCACACAATTAATTCTGGACATCTTCGCCCGCCACGCGCGGACGCGCGAGGGCCAGTTGCAGGTCGAGCTGGCGCAACTACAGTATCAGTTGCCACGCCTCGCCGGACGCGGCAAGGCGATGAGCCAGTTGGGCGGCGGCATCGGTACCCGGGGCCCGGGCGAGACGCAGTTGGAGACTGACCGGCGGAAGATCAACCTCCGCATCGACCATGTTAAGGGGCAACTGGAGTCGGTGCGACGGGTTCGGCGCCAGCAGCGGCAGCGGCGCGAGGCCGTGCCGGTCCCGGTGGTCACGCTGGTGGGCTACACCAATGCGGGCAAGAGCACGCTGTTCAACGCCCTGACCGAGGCTGGGGTGCTCGAGTCATCAAAGATGTTCGCCACGCTCGACCCGAAGCTCCGTCAACTGACGCTGCCTTCGCGTCGCAAGGTGCTGCTGTCGGACACGGTCGGTTTCATCCGGAACCTGCCCCATACGCTGGTAACGAGCTTTCGCGCGACGCTCGAAGAGGTCGAACGTGCCGAGTTGCTCCTGCACGTGCGCGACGCCTCAAGCCCAATGATGGACGAGCAGAAGGCGCAGGTCGAGCGTGTTCTGAGCGAACTGGACGCGGCCGGAAAGCCTATCATTGAAGTGTTGAATAAGATCGACCTCGTCCCCGAAGGGACGCTGAAGATCAGACCGGGGACCGTGGCCGTCTCTGGACTGAAACGGCAGGGGTTAGACGAGCTGCTGGCCGCGATTGATGCCGCGCTGGTCAGGGACCCGCTGGCCGAGGCGACCTTCCGGCTGCCGCAGTCGGAGGGCAGGGTGATGGCGGCGCTTGAGGCCGGAGCGGTGGTGCTGGAGAAGCGGTTCGCGGGGAACCTGGCGTATGTGCGGGTGCGCGGAGCGGCGTCGCTGCTGGACCGGTTTCGGAGCTTTCGGGAGCGTGGCGTTGAGGAGCGTTCGGCGGTGAAGAAGCGTCCTTAAGTAGCATAGGCCGCCTGAGGGGGAGCGGAGGTGGTGTCCCCGATCACGCAGCCTATGTGACCCAGAAATTAGGGTCCGGGTGGTGTATCTATTGTAGCCGATTTCCTGCGAAAGTCAATGAAAGTCGCAGGCAGACAGGGCCGAAAGGCGCAGATCAATGGGACTCGCGGAGGGGGAAGCAGGGACGTTCGGAGATCGATTCACCCGTTCGATAATCGAATTATCGAGGTTTGACACGTTCGCAAACGCTTTGCTAAAACTAGACGTACCGCAAACTTCAAGCCAGACATACGCGCGGACGTTTCACTAAGATGTATGCTCGTGTGAAACGTTGGCTAGAGGACTATCTGAACGGCTTCGGCCACCCCATTCATGGACGAGATACTGCATCAACTCGGCGAACTTGTGCTCGGCTCTGTGCCGACCATGGTTCTTTTTGTGCTGCTGACAGCAGCCTATGGCGTGCTGGTGAAGCGACCCTTGGAGCGTGTGCTGGCCGAACGGCGGGCCAGGACGCAGGGCGCAGTCGAGCAGGCGCGTGGCGCAATGGCTACCGCCGAGGCGGAGACCTCGGCTTATGAAGAGAAGCTGCGTCAGGCCAAGCGGGAGATCTTCGAGGCCCGCGAGCAGCGGCGCAAGCGATGGAATGAAGAGAGAGAAGCTGCGCTGGCCGAAGTCCGGTCCGAGGCGCAGCGACGTATTCAGGGTGCGCGGCAGGAAATCGAGCGGAGCGCCGCCGATGCCCGCGCGAAGATTGAAAGCGTCAGCGGCGAGCTGAGCTCTCTGGTGCTCGGAGCCGTGCTGCCTGCCGAGCCGGTGGCAACGGAGGTGGCGCAGTGAGTCTTCTTCGCATCAAACGACTTTTGCCCGTGCTGGTGATGGCCGGAGCAATGTTTGTCTCTGTTCCGCAGGTGAGGGCGCAGGCCCCGGCAACCGCCACCAGCGTCGATAGCGGAGACAGGAGCACGCCCGAGGCGCAGTCTCCCGACAAGAATAAGCAGGAAGAGAACGAGAACGAAGCCTATCGGCACTCGGCCATGGTGCGGTTTCTTGGGGCGAAGCTCGGCTTGAATGCGGAGCAGGCCGCAACGGCCTTTTCGCTGTTCAACTTTGCCCTGCTGGTCATCGGCGTGGGCTGGGTGCTGCTGAAGACTCTGCCGAAGATGTTCCGCGACCGCAGCTCGGCGATCCAGAAGCATCTGGTCGATGCGCGCACGGCGACTGCGGAGGCGAGCGCGCGGCTGAGCAGCGTCGAGGAGCGGCTGGCGAAGCTCGATGGACAGATTGCCGCCATGCGGTCACAGGCGGAAAAGGATGCCGTACTCGACGAGCAGCGCATCAAAGCGGCGGTCGAGGACGAGAAGCGGAAGATTCTGGATGCGGCCGAGCAGGAGATCGCTTCGGCCACGGTGCAGGCGCGGCGCGAGATACAGCAGTATGCCGCTGATCTGGCAATTGACCAGGCGGCCAAGAAGCTGGTCGTGACCGCGGAGACCGACCGCCTGCTGGTGCAGAACTTTGCCCGGCGGCTCACGGGTACGGACGCAAAGGAAGGGCATAACTAATGTCAGTCCTTGCGTTGCGATATGCCCATGCATTTGCCGATGTCGTCCAGTCGCACCGGCTGGACGCCGCCGCCGTTGAGCGGCAGCTTGGCGACTTCAATGCCACCCTTGCCGGGAGCGACGACCTGCGCGAGGTGTTGATGAACCCCTCGATTCCCCGCACGCAGAAGCTCAAGGTGCTCGACGCGATTGCGCGGCGGTTGGAGATGGCGACCGAAGCGCGGAATTTTCTGGCTGTTGTCATCGACCACCAGCGGCTGGCCGAGCTAAGCGACATGCTGGCGGAGTATCATGCGGTTGCTGATGAGCAGTCGGGTCTGGTCGAGGCCGAGATTACCAGCGCGCACGACCTGAACGCCGAGGACCGCGCCGAGTTGGAGTCGCAGGTGGAAAAGTTGGCAGGCGGCCGCGTCCGAACGACCTATCGGCAGGATGCCGCTCTGCTGGGCGGCGCGGTGGTGCGGATCGGCTCGACCGTATACGACGGCTCCATCCGGGCGCAGTTGCAGCAACTGAAAAAGAGGCTTGTGAGCGCGTAAGATTCTCGGGTGGGCGCAGCCGGAAAAAGTTCAAGACAGAGACGAGTAGAAGGAAGACATGGCACAGATCAAGGCGGATGAGATAACGGCGCTGCTGCGCGACGAGATTGAGAACTACGAGCAGCGCATTCAGGTGGACGAGGTCGGCACGGTCATCTCGCTGGGCGACGGTATCGCCCGCGTACACGGCCTCGACAAGGTCATGGCCGGCGAACTCATCGAGTTCCCCCACGGCGTGGCCGGGCTGGCGATGAACCTCGAAGAAGAGCAGGTCGGCGCGGTGCTGCTGGGCGACTACACCGAACTCAAGGAAGGCGACCAGGTCAAGCGCACCGGCCGCATCATGTCCGTGCCCGTTGGCGAGGCCCTGATTGGCCGCGTCGTCAACGCGCTGGGTCAGCCTATCGACGATAAGGGGCCGATCAACACCGACACCTATCTGCCGGTCGAGCGGCTCGCTCCCGGCGTGATCGACCGCCAATCAGTGCGTGAGCCCATGGCGACCGGCATCAAGGCCATCGACACGATGATTCCCATCGGCCGCGGACAGCGCGAACTGATCATCGGCGACCGCCAGACTGGCAAGACGGCCATCGCGCTCGACACCATCATCAACTCTGCCAAGAACAACCTGATCTGCATCTACTGCGCCGTCGGACAGAAGCGTTCCTCCGTTGCGCAGGTCGTGCAGACGCTCGAAGAGTACGGTGCGATGGCCTACACCATCGTTGTTGCGGCGACCGCCTCCGAACCTGCTCCGATGCAGTATCTCGCTCCCTTTGCCGCGACCGCGATGGGCGAGTACTTCCGCGACAACGGCAAGCATGCGCTGGTCATCTATGACGACCTCTCGAAGCACGCTGCCAGCTACCGCGAGATTTCGCTCCTGCTGCGCCGTCCGCCGGGACGCGAGGCATATCCGGGCGACGTCTTCTATCTCCACTCGCGCCTGCTGGAGCGGTCCTCCAAGGTCTCGGACAAGCTCGGCGGCGGCTCGCTGACCGCGTTGCCCATCATCGAGACACAGGCGGGAGACGTTTCGGCGTACATCCCCACCAATGTCATCTCGATCACCGACGGCCAGATCTTCCTCGAAACCGATCTGTTCAACTCCGGTGTGCGGCCTGCCGTGAACGTTGGTCTCTCGGTCTCGCGCGTGGGCTTCTCGGCGGCCATCAAGGCGACCAAGCAGGTCGGCTCAACGCTGAAGCTCGACCTCGCTCAGTACCGCGAACTCGCTGCCTTTGCGCAGTTCGGCTCCGACCTCGATAAAGTGACGCAGCAGCAGTTGAATCGCGGCGCGCGCTTGACGGAGCTGCTGAAGCAGCCGCAGTTCCATCCGCTCACCGCCGAAAAGCAGGTGGCGATTCTCTTCGCAGGCGTCAACGGGCTGCTCGACGACGTTGAGGTCAAGGATCTGCGCGCCTTCGAGGACGGCTTCTATCCGTACCTCGAATCCACCGCACCCACCATCCTCACCGACATCGCCACCAAGAAGGCGCTCGACGACGACATCAAGGCGCGCCTGACCTCGGCGATCAAGGACTACAAGGCCGGTTTCCTGGCCGATCGCAAGGACAAGAAAGAGGCGGTTGCTCAGTAAACCATGGCAAACGTACTCGACTTACGGCGTCGCATCCGCAGTGTGAAGAACACGCGGCAGATCACGAAGGCCATGAAGATGGTGTCGGCGGCCAAACTGCGCCGTGCGCAGGAGCGCGCGCTCCAGGCGCGGCCCTATGCGCAGATGCTGACCAGCGTGCTGGAGTCGCTGGTGCGCCGCACGGACCTGTTCAACAACACGACCGGCGACGTGATGCATCCGCTGCTGGTCGAGCGTGAAGAGAAGAACGTGCTCGTCGTCGTGGTCGCGGGCGACAAAGGTTTCGCCGGTGCGTTCAACTCGAACATCGTCAAAGCTGCGCAGAGCTTCATCAACGAGCGCCGCGGGCAGGGCCAGAACATCGACATCGAGCCAATCGGACGCAAGGCCCGCGACATATTCCGCAAGCGTTATCCGGCCGCAGTCTACGAGCGAAAAGAAGAGCACTACGACAACGACCTGGCGACCCACATCGAAAATATCCGTCACCGTGCCGAGCCTATCGAAGTGACTGGCGACCACTCGGGCCTGCTCCAGAAGATCGGCTTCGACGAGGTTGCCGAAGTCAGCCGCTCGATCGTCGAGCGTTATACGGATTCAGAGATCGACGCGGTCTATCTGGTCTACAACGAGTTCAAGTCAGTCATCTCGCAGCGCGTCGTCGTTGAAAAACTGCTGCCCATTCGCAAACTCGGCTCGCACGAGATTACGGCCGCCGAAGAGATGACCGACGAGCAGATTGAAGCGGCGGCGCGCGCGGCCCAGACCTCGGGCGTCAGCGTAAATGAGCCTGAGTCATCCGAGATCGACGCCGAGGCGAAGAAGTTCGGCACCTCCGAGGTGGACTACATCTTCGGCGCGGACCCGGAGCGGCTCTTCCGCCACCTGATGCCGCGCTATGTGACGACGCAGATCTTCCACGCGTTGCTCGAAAGCGTGGCCGCCGAACACGCCGCGCGCATGACCGCGATGGATTCGGCCACCAACAACGCAGGCGAGATGATCGACGCACTTTCGCTCACCATGAACCGTGTGCGCCAGGCGGCGATTACGAAAGAGATTATTGAAATTGTGAGCGGCGCGGCCGCTTTGTAATTACGAAAGAGACTTATGGCAGAGAACATTGGAAAAGTGATTTCGATCAGCGGACCGGCCGTTGACGTTCAGTTTGAAGAAGCGAAGATGCCGCCCATCTTCCAGGCGCTCAGGATCGTCAGCGACGGCTTCGATGTGCCGGATCCGCTCGACGTCGTCGTCGAGGTGCAGCAGCATCTTGGCGAAGGGCGCGTGCGCTGCATCGCCATGGTGGCCACCGAGGGCATGGTGCGCGGCATGAAGGCCATCGATACCGGCGCGGGCATCTCGGTGCCGGTAGGGCGCGAGACGCTGGGCCGCGTGCTGAACGTGCTCGGCGAACCGGTCGATGAACTTGGCCCGGTGAACGCGAAACTGCGGATGCCGATCCACCGTCAGGCTCCGGCGTTCGACGAGCAATCGACCTCGGAAGAGATGTTCGAGACCGGCATCAAGGTCGTCGATCTCATCCTGCCGTTCCTCAAGGGCGGCAAGATTGGCCTCTTCGGCGGCGCGGGCGTAGGCAAGACCGTCGTCATTCAGGAGCTGATCAACAACGTCGCCTCGAAGCACGGCGGCTTCTCCGTATTCGCAGGTGTAGGCGAACGCACGCGCGAAGGCAACGACCTGTGGCACGAGTTTCAGGAGTCGGGCGTTATCGACTTGAAGGACCTGCCGAAGAGCAAGGCGACGCTGGTGTATGGACAGATGACCGAGCCGCCAGGTGCACGTCTTCGCGTGGCGCTGACGGGCCTCACTGTTGCGGAGTACTTCCGCGATAACGAGGGCGCGGATACGCTGCTGTTTATCGACAATATCTTCCGGTTTACGCAGGCGGGCTCCGAGGTTTCGACGCTGCTGGGTCGCATGCCTTCGGCTGTGGGCTACCAGCCAAACCTGGCGACGGAGATGGGCGAGTTGCAGGAGCGGATTACTTCGACCAAGAGGGGTTCGATTACCTCGATTCAGGCCGTCTACGTTCCTGCTGACGACTTTACCGATCCGGCGCCGGCGACGACGTTTGCTCACCTCGATGCAACGACTTCGCTCTCGCGGCCGCTGTCGGAGCTGGGGATTTATCCGGCGGTCGATCCGCTGGCTTCCACTTCGCGGATTCTTTCGCCGCGTGTGGTTGGACAGGAGCACTATGACGTGGCGCAGGGCGTGAAGAAGATTCTGCAGCGGTATAAAGATCTGCAGGACATCATTGCGATTCTTGGTATCGACGAGCTTTCGGAAGAGGACAAGGTCACGGTTGCGCGGGCGCGCAAGGTGCAGCGGTTCCTTTCGCAGCCGTTCCACGTGGCCGAGATCTTTACCGGGATTCCTGGCGCTTACGTCAAGGTTGAGGATACGATTCGCAGCTTCCGGGAGATCATCGAAGGCAAGCACGACGAGATTCCGGAGCAGGCGTTCTATCTGAAGGGCGGCATCGACGATGTGATTGCCGCGGCAGAGAAGATGAAGCAGACGGCTTAGAACAGCTTTTAGCCGCTAGCCTTTAGCTTTTAGCTTGAGTGCTGCGGCCGCAGATGGAATGGATCGGGATCTTATACACTCAGCCCTTGGCTAAGGGCTAGAAGCTAGAAGCTAAATGGCAGAT
>NZ_DASUBE010000042.1:0-46706 GCF_035763405.1 Edaphobacter sp. | reverse complement strand
CAATATCCCGCAAGGGCCTCCGCGCAATCCGAGTGTAAGGATACAGAGCCGATGCAAGGCAATCCAATCTTTATGGAGAAGGCAATCGCGCTGGCGACGGAGAATGTGACGTCGGGACGCGGAGGACCGTTCGGCGCGGTCGTTGTGCGTGACGGCAAAGTGGTGGCCACCGGAGTGAATCTGGTGACTGCGACGAATGACCCCACAGCACATGCAGAGGTGACGGCGGTCCGCAATGCGTGCGAGGCGCTGGGCAGCTTCCAGTTGAATGGCTGCTCGATCTATACAAGCTGCGAGCCGTGTCCGATGTGTCTGGCGGCAATCTACTGGGCGCGTTGCGATGCGATCTTCTATGGCAGCACAGCGGCAGACGCGGCGGCGGCCGGTTTTGACGATGAGTTTTTGTACGAAGAGATGAAGCGGCCTGTCGGCGCACGAAAGATTCCGGCGGTGAATTTGCTGCCGGAGAAGGCGCGAGCGAGTTTCGACGTGTGGCGGAAGCAGGCGGGGAGGATGGATTACTAGTGTGGTGTCTCGAAAGTTCTTAGCATAAATTGGAATCGCAAACCGCAGGTCCTTCGGCTCCGTTTGGCGTAAAGACCGCCAAACTCCGCTCAGGATGACAACTTGAATGATGTTGTGAACTTCAGGGACAGGACACCAGGGTTACTCATTCCCACCCATCGCATGAAGCCGCGATGGATGAGGCACCCGGAGGTTAGTGGCTGGGTTGAAGAAGGGCAAAAGCAGATTCCTCCGCTGTGCTGCGGCATGGAAATGCAAAAGGGCTGCGGAATGGAAATGCCAGAAGGTAATTCAAACGTAGAAGAATATTCAGAGGTTTGCTGATCGATGGCTACGAAGAAGAAGCAAGCGGTGAAGAAGGATGCGGCGGTGAAGGTGGCGCTGCTCGGGTTTGGCACGGTGGGCAGCTCGGTGGCGCGCGTGCTGGCGAAGCAGAGGTTTCAGGGCATTGAGCTGACGCAGATCTTCAACCGCAACGTGGCGCGCAAGCGTGCTTCGGATGCGGCGAAGTGGGTGCCCGGATCGGTGAAGTGGACCGAGAATGTAGATGAGATTCTGCGCTCGGATGTGGATGTTGTCATCGAATTGACGGGCGGGCTGAACCCGACGGAGAGCTGGATTCGCAAGGCGCTCGCTTCGGGCAAGAGCGTGGTGACGGCGAACAAGCAGCTCATTGCGTATCGCGGCGCGAGCCTGCAAAGGCTGGCGACTGAGCATCACGTGCATCTGGTGCATGGCGCGGCGGTCGCCGGCGGAGTGCCGGTGATTCCGGGGATACTGCAAGGGCTTGGCGGCGATCGGGTGACGCGGCTGAGCGGCATTGTGAATGGCACGTGCAATTACATTCTGAGCCGCATGGAGTCTGGCGCGGACTACGCCACGGTGCTGGCGGACGCGCAGCAGCTTGGCTACGCCGAGGCCGATCCTTCGGCGGATGTAGACGGCTACGATGCGCGGGCGAAGCTGTGCATTCTGTCGCGGATTGCGATGCACGCGGAGCTGGACCCGGATGCGGTGGCGACGCAGACGATCTCGACCGTTGAGGCCGTCGATTTTTCGTATGCGAAGGAGCTGAACTCGACGATCCGGCAGATCTCGCGCGCGCAGGTGGAAGGCTCGCTGGTTCATGCGCGTGTTGCGCCGATGCTGGTGCCGCTGGCTTCTCCGCTGGCGTGGTCGCACGGCACGCTGAATATGGTGGTGGCGAGCGGCGAGTTCGGCGGCGATGTGGTCTTCTCGGGCCACGGTGCGGGCGGCGAGCCTACGGCGGTGGCTGTGGTCTCGGACCTGCTGGCCGTGGCGCAGGGGTGCAAGACGGTGGAGCTGCCGGTACGCAAGCGGCAGGTGACAGGCGACTTCATGGCCCCGCACTACCTGCGGTTTGTGGTGGACGACAGGCCGGGAATCGTCTCTGGCATCTCGGGTGCGCTGGCGAAGGTGAGCGTGAATATCGACTCGCTGTTGCAGCGGCGTGGGTATCCGAAACACAGGCTGCCGTTTGTGGTGACGACGGAGGCGTGTCTGACTTCGACGGTGGAGAAGGCGCTGGTCTCGATTGCGAAGATGGACTGCATGTTGGAGCGGCCGTTGTGTTTGCAGATGCTGGAGACCGAGGACAAGGGCGAGTAAGGCCGCGGTGTGAATTGGCGGGCCCACCGTAGCGACAATGAAGCCGTCGCGAAGATGGGGCACCCGGCCCTTGCGAAGATGGGGCAGCCGGTTGTGGTCTGGTTTGCGGTGATATTCTGGCTGCAATCCAGTGATTGCGAGGCTGTAGCTGTTCATGTCCAACCCCGGTATTCCCGAAGCTGAAACCCCTATTGAAGCGAACGAAGGCGTCGAGTCGTTCGACCAGATGCTCTCTCAGTATGAGCAGAGCCATCAGCACCGAACAGGCGAGAGCGGCGGACGGCTGGAGGGAACCGTTGTCGCGGTGAGCGCCGAGTGGGTGTTTGTCGATATTGGCTTCAAGTCCGAAGGCGTATTGCCGGTGGCTCTGTTTGAGAGCGCGGGCGAGACACCGGCTGTGGGCGACAAGCTACTGGTGACGGTGAAGGGGCGCAACGAAGAGGGCTATCTGGAACTTTCGCGGATGCGCGTGGAGCAGCCGAAGGACTGGTCGGCGCTGGAACGTGCGTTTGCCGACAAGGCCGTGATTGCCGGAACAGTGACCGCCGTGGTGAAGGGCGGGCTGAGCGTGGACGTTGGCGTGCGCGCGTTTATGCCCGCGTCGCGCAGCGGCGTGCGTGACGCAGCCGAGATGGAAAAGCTGGTGGGGCAGGAGATTCGCTGCCGCATCACCAAGCTGGACGCGGCTGACGAAGATGTGGTGGTGGACCGGCGCGCGGTGGTTGAAGAAGAAGAGCGGTCGGCGAAGGAGAAGCGTTTCTCCGAGGTGCGCGAGGGCGACATTGTGACCGGCACGGTGCGCAGCTTGATGGACTACGGCGCGTTCGTCGAGATTGGCGGCGTGGATGGGCTGTTGCACGTTGCGGACATCGCGTGGCACAGGGTTGGCAAAGCTGCGGATGTGTTGACGGTGGGGCAGCAGATTGAAGCGAAGGTGTTGAAGGTGGACGCCGAGGGGCGTCGGATCTCGCTGGGGATGAAGCAGCTTCAGCAGCATCCGTGGGACGCGACGGCGGGCAAGTACACGGCGGGCGAGCGCGTGCGTGGTACGGTGACGCGCGTCGCGGACTTCGGCGCGTTTGTAGAGTTGGAGCCGGGCGTCGAGGGCATGGTCCACGTGTCGGAGATGTCGTGGGCGAAGAAGGTGCGCAAGGCCGGCGACATGCTGAAGGTGGGCGATGTGGTGGAGGTGATGGTGCTGGGCGTTCAGCAGGCCGAGCGGCGCATGTCGCTGGGTCTGAAGCAGGCGCTGGGCGATCCGTGGGTCGATGTGGCGGCGAAGTTTCCGGTGGGCTCGGCTGCGGAAGGGCCGGTGACGGGCTTCACGAAGTTCGGAGCGTTTGTGCAGCTTGCCGAAGGCGTCGAGGGGATGATTCACGTCTCGGAGATCTCGGCGGAGAAGCGCGTGGAGCGCCCGCAGGATGTGCTTCGCGTCGGGCAGGTTGTGAAGGTGAAGGTGCTGGAGGTTGACCGCGAGAAGCGTCAGTTGCGGCTGAGCATGAAGCAGATGGTGCCGACGGGCCTTGACGAATATATCGTCGAGCACAAACTGGGCGATGTGGTGACGGGGCGGCTGATGGAGATCGCCGACGGCCACGCGACGGTCGAGCTGGGCGAAGGAATCATCGCCACGGGTCGTGTGAGTGTGCCTGCCGCGGCTCAGGAGCAGGCGCAGAGTACGGGTGCGGTGGATCTTTCGTCGCTCAGTTCGATGCTTGCGGCGAAGTGGAAGAACGGGCCCGCAGCCAGCGAAGTGAAGGCTGAACCGGTGCGGGCCGGACAGATTCGCAGCTTCAAGATCACGCTGCTGGATCGCGGCGCGAAGCGGATTGAAGTGCGGCTGATTTAGAAAAGTAGTTTCAGTGCGAATTGGGCCTGCCGGGAGCTGGAGGCCGTTGGGCCGACCAGCACGCCGCCACCTCCCAGAGGCGCGCCGTTCTGGCCGAAGAGCAGTGCGCCGGATTTGGGTGGTGTGGCGTAGTTGACATGGTTGAGGACGTTGAAGAGTTCGGCGCGGAACTGAAGCGTTGCCGACTCGGAGATGCGCGAGAGCTTCGTATTTTTGACGAGCGAGGTGTCGAAGTCCGCGAGGCCGGGGCCGATGATCGAGTTGCGCGCGGCCGTGCCAAGGTGGGTGAGGCCGCTGACGGCGTCGAAGGATGGGAAGGCGAAACAACTCGTCTTCACATAGTGTCGGTTGGCGGGACTGACGGACTGCACGGGATTGCCGGAGCAGCCGTTGCCGGTGATGCGGTCGGGGAAGGCGAAGTTGTCGTTGCCGTGGAGGTTGAGGGAGTCGCCGCTGATCTGCGGGGTGAAGGGTTCGCCGGTGCTGGCCTGGAAGATGCCTCCCCATTGCCAGCCGTTCACGAGCAGGCCGGCGGCGTTGGATTTGGAGATGGTCGGCAGTTCGATCAGATAGTTCAGCACGATATTCTGCGCGAGGTTGAAGTCGGAGACGCCGCGGCGACGGTCGGGCGCCCAGATGGGCAGGCTGGAGACAGAGTTGGCGAAGGTGTCGCCGAAGGTGGATGAGGAGCCGTCGTCGATGGATTTTGCCCAGGTGTACGACGCCTGGAACTGAGTATGACGTGAGAAGTGTTTGGTGAGCGAGGCCTGGAGTGAGTTGTAGTGCGAGTAGCCGGTCATAAAGAGAGCGCTGATCTGGCCGACGTTCGGGTTGAGCTTGGCTGCGGTGAGCGCAGCGGGTGAGGGCGAGGATGTGCCGTTGGGTCCGTAGAAGAAGTAGCCTCCGTTGGTTCTGACTGGCTGGACGGTATTGACGTCATCCACGCGGTAGGGAAGGTGCGTGCCGCGAGAGCCTGCGTAGCCGACTTCGGCGACGAAGTCATAGGGAAGCTGTTGCTGGATGTTGAAGCTGTACTCCTGCACGTAGCTGCGCTTAGGGTTGGGATCTGCGTGCGAGTAGCGCAGGCTGGTGCCGGGAGCGGCGGCGAGCGCGGCATACGCGCCCTTGGGGAAGGAGCCGAGGCCGGGTGCGGCGTTGTTGCCCAGCGAGAGATAGGGCGCGGTGAAGATGGAAAGACCCTCGAAGAGGTAGTTCAGCATCTGGGCGTCGTAGATGCCGTAGCCGCCGTGGATGCTGGTCATGCTCTTGCCGAAGGGGTCCCATGCGAAACCGACGCGCGGGGCGATGTTTTTGAAGCTGGCGTTGTTGAAGTAGGGGTTGCCGATGCGGGGTTGCGAGTCGGTGAGGTTGACGAGGTTGGCGATGCGGTTGGCGGTTTCGGTGGGAACGGTGACAGGCTCGTAGCGGACGCCGAGGTTGAGGGTGAGGTTGTTGGAGAGGCGGTAGTTGTCGTTGACGTAGCCGCCGAAGACGGACTGGCGGAGGTCGCGCGGCGAGACACCCTGCGCGAGCGGCGCGTTGAAGCTTGAGGGATTATTGGTGACGAAGGATTGCAGGTTCGAGAAGATGAATTGGCCGTTGGGGTTGGCCGTGCCGAGCTGGTTGTTCTGGAGGCGCTCGAAGGCGAATCCGAACTTCAGCGAGTGCTTGCCGTGGGTGAAGTAGACATCATCGTAGAGCTGGTAGGAGTTGAGGCGGAAGTTGAACTCGCCGGTGGCGCGGAGACCGCCCTGGAAGTTCGAGACGCCTCCGATGTTGATGAGTCCGACGGGAATGCCGGGGACGAAGCCGAGCGAGGTGTCGCCTGCTGCGGGGTTGATGGCGGCAAGCGTGGTGGGGGCGTCGGACATGACGCCGCTGTAGCCAATCTTGATGGAGTTGAGCAGGTTGGCGGAGAAGACATGCGACTCGCCGATGGTGGCTAGCTTGCGCCTGGCGATGTTGCCGGTGATGCGGACATTGAAGGGGTCTGGGGAGGTGAGGTTGCCGTTGTCGTAGAAGTAGGTCCCGTTGAGAGAGTCGCTGTCGGATATTTTGTGATCGACGCGGATGGTGAAGTAGTTTTCGTGGCTGGTGAATGGGTCGTTGAAGAGGAAGGCGCCGACATCGCTGGTGGGACTGTTGAGCGTGCCGGAGTTGGGCGATGGATAGAAGGTGAAGTAAGGCGCGACGGCTGAGTTGACGGCGAATTGTTTCTTGGAAGCGCAAGGGTTGCCGCCGGAGGACTGGCAGAGAAGACCGCTGCGCGCGTCCGCGTTGGGCACGAGACTGGAGGTGTTGGCGCCTTGATATTGGCGCAGACCTTCGTAGTCGCCGAAGAGGAAGGTGTGGTCTTTGATGATGGGACCGCCAGCGGAGACGCCGAACTGATTGCGGCGGAATTCGGCGATTTTGCCAGGGGCATCGAATTCGTTGCGAGCGTCGAGCGCGGAGTTGCGGAAGAACTCGTAGGCGGAGCCGTGGAGCCGGTTGGTGCCGGAGCGCGTGACGGCGTTGATGATGCCGCCGGCTGTCTTGCCGTAGTCGGCAGAAGCGTTCGAGGTAACAACGGAGAACTCCTGAATGGCATCGACGCCGAGGTTGGAGCCGATGACGCCGCCGGGGCCGCCGTTGGAGTAGTCGTTGATGCTGATGCCGTCGACGCGATAGTTGTTCTGCTGTGGGCGCGCGCCGCCTACGGTGAGCTGGTTGCCAACGCCGCGATTGGCGCGCTGGTTGGTGACGGCAACCGCAGGCTGCGTGCGGACGGCGGCGACTCCGGGCTGAAGGCTGGCGAGTTGCGTCCAGTCGCGTCCGTTGAGCGGGAGATCGACGATGGTTTTCTGATTGACGACGGGCATGGTGGTGGATGTGACCATGTCGATCTGCGGCGGGGCGGAGGTGACGACGATTTTTTCTGAAGCGGCCCCGACCTTGAGGACGAAGTTGGTCTCGTTCTGCGCGCCGACGGTCAGCTCGATATTACGGACGATCTGTTGCGAGAACCCCGGCGCGGAGATGGAGACGATGTATGGACCGGGCTGGAGATTGGGCGCGTTGTAAAGTCCGCTGCTGCCGGTAACAGTTTGGGTGACGACGCCGGTGGCGGTGTTGGTGACGAGGACGGTGGCGTTGGATACGGCCGCGCCTGTGCTGTCGGTGACGTCGCCCGCGATGGTCCCGGTGGAGACCTGGGCCATCGCGAATGGCGCGATGGCGATAAGGAGTGCGATGAGGAGATGGGCTGGCCTGAAGATGGAATGACGCATGATGACCTCTCTGTTGAAGTGCTGACCGCCCGGATTGATTTCCATGTCAGTGCTCGGGTCGTATGTCAGAAATGGACTCTGCCATTTACTGGCCGTGAAATGAAGTTCGACTAAATCATGCATAAAAAATCATTCACGCTGCGTTCATCGTGATTGGCGCAAGGGAGAGCGCACGCGCCGTCGGGACAGGCGCAACTGGTGACAGACGGGGGAATGGCGCTCTTTATGCGTTGACGGCGATGGGCGGGGCGATGTAGCCGAAGTCGCGCTCGATGGTGGCGGCGATGCCAAGCACGAGTTCATCCTCGTAGGGGCGGCCTGCGATCTGCACGCCGATGGGGAGGCCCTCGGTGGACCAGCCTGCGGGGACAACAGCAGCAGGTGAGCCGAGCAGGTTGAACCATTGCGTGTAGCGCATGGCGTCGAGGTACTCGACTCGTTGGCCGTCGATGATCCAGGAGCGTTCGCCGTGTCGGAATGCGGGGACCGAACAGACCGGCGTGATGAGGACAGGGAAGCGGCGCATCTCTTCAAGCAGCTTCGCGCGAATGACATCGCTTTCTGCCCAGGCAAAGAGGAGCTCTTCGCCGGTGAGAGGCGGGTCTTGGTGGGCAATGTCGAGGAAGCCTCGGAACGTGGGGCTCAGGTCGGCTTCGCGGCCGGCGATGACCGGGTCGAAGAACATGGCGCCCGCGCGGACGAAGAACTTCCACCAAAGCTGACGCGCTTGTTCAAGTGCGCGCGGATGGAAGGGCTCGACGTGGAAGCCCTGCTTGCGCAGTGAGCGCACGGTTTCGCGGATGGCCTGGCGGGTCTCCGGCGTGACGGGCGTGTGGCCGTCGTCTTCGAGGAAGCCGATGTGGATGGATTTCAATTCTTCGATGGTGTATTGGCGCAGTGCCACAGGTGCACCGGTGGGGTCGGCATCGTCACGCCCGGAGAGAGTCTGGAAGAGCAGCGCGACGTCGGCAACGGTGCGGGCCATGGGGCCGATGGTCCCGATGAGCGAAAACGGGCCGACGCACGGAGGCAGATGGCCACGCGCGGGAATGCGACCCGGCGTGGGTTTCAGCGCACAGATGCCGGTGAAGTGCGCGGGGGTGCGCACGGAGCCGCCGCTATCGCTGCCGAAGCCTGCGGCCGAGAATCCCGCGGCGATGGCTGCGGATTCGCCACCGCTGGAGCCTCCGGCGGTGCGGGTGAGGTCCCATGGGTTGGAGGTCGGCCCGTAGAGCAGGTTGTCGGTCTCGTAGGCCATCAGGAACTCCGGGCAGTTCGTCGTGCCCAGAATGATTGCGCCCGCCTGCCGCGCGCGCGCGACGATGACCGCATCTTCGGTGGGCGTGCAGCCTTTGTTGATGAGGCTGCCGGTCTCCGAGCGATGGCCCGCGACTGCGATCGATGCTTTGACGGTGATGGGAAGGCCGTGCAGCGGGCCCTTTGGTGTGCTGGATTGGCTGAGCGCAGCGGCCTGCGCGCGCACGCGGTCGGGGTTGAAGTCGATGAGCGCGTTGAGTTGCGGGTTCAGCATTTCTATCTGGCGGATGTGTTCTTCCGCCAGTTCGAGCGGCGAGATTTTACGCGAGCCGAGTAGCGAGAGCAGCTCGACAGCGGGCTTTGTTACGAGGTCGCTCATCGCTTGCTGCTCCTCGCAGGTGCATCAGGTGTGGAGACGGAGGGCACGTAGTCGAATTGATATTGTTCGCCGGCGCTGGGCTCGCCGGACTCGAAGCGGTTGTTCCACTGGAGTTGATAGGCGATGTGCGCGCGGTTTGTCGGGTACTGCTCGCTCGACGGATAGGGGTAGGTGGTCATGCCGTGGAACGGCATCGCACTGACGGTGAAGGGACTGCCTTCGTAGAAATCCATGTCTTTGACGAAGCCGTTGGCGTAGAAGAAGTAGTCGCGCACCCAGCCTTTGGGGAGTGAAGGCGCGGCAGCGGCGTTGAATTCGAGGTCCATGTCTTCGCCCGTGCCGAAGATGACGTACTCGTCGTCAACGCGGCGGAGCAGGGGAGTGACGTCGCCGTAGCGCGTATACGCTCCGCGTTGCGGTATGAAGGGGCCAGTCTGGCTGATGCGCTGGTAGTTGTAATTGAGGTCGCCGGGAGTTTTGCCGTCGAGCTGTTGCGGATAGCCGCGGAAGGCGAGGTCAGCAGAGGCAAGCGGAAGCTCGGTCTGGCGGAGATGACCGGCGCTCGATGCGGCGGGGTCGTTGTCGATGAGCGCCTGGTCCCAGTAAATTTGCAGGTTCGTCGTGATGCGGATGCGGCGCGTGCCGGGGGGCAGCTTGCCGGTGAGATCGACGACGACGGTGCGCGGCAGTCCGGCGGGGAAGCCCATGTCGTTGACGACGCGCTTCCATGATCCGTTGGCGAGCTGGGCTTCGACGTATGGCGGGATGGGAGAGATGCCAGCCTGCCATGCGGCATACATCGAGCTTGCGGAGAAGTATTCGACGTAGCCGTGCAGCAGCAGACGCAGCGGATTGGCGGCGTTCCACGCGCCGAGGTCGAACGTGAGCGTGTGCTGGTTGGCAAAGCCCGCAAAGCTGAGGTCGGTGAAGTCGCGCACGTAGGTGTGGTCGATGTGGGAGAGCTGTGGGAGGACGTTGTTGCCGTGGTCGTCCCACGCCGCGAGTGGCAGACGCGCGTGTGCGCTGACGATGGTTTTGCCGGTGGCGAAGGGCGGCTCGCTGAGGAAGCCTTCGTCGGGATAGACCTGGGTGCCTGCCGGGTGGTCGATGGCGACCAGGCGCACCTGGTCGATGTAATTGACCTCCTCCATCGGTTCACCGAAGCGCAGCGCGAGCCTGCCCGCGCGTGCTTTGAGTTGCGAGCCGTCGATCTTGATCCACTCGTCAGGGTCGGGCGTGTTGCGTTCGCGTGGCGCAACCCAGTGGCCGACGACGCCTGCGCCGATTACGTCAGCGACGAAGGTGAACTTGCTGCCGTCCCATGCGAAGAGCGTAGGGCACGAACTGCCGCGGCGGTCGAGTTCAGCGAGCGAGAGCCGCCTGGCGGCGCTGACGTCGATCTCGTCCTGCGGAACGCCGGTGGGCCAGAGCAGGCGCACGAGATCAGCTTTGTCAGCACTGCCGATGCCGGCGATGATGTCGCCCGGCGTCGTGACCTCCCACTTCTGCCACATGTCGTTGGCAAAGACCTGGACCTTGGTGCCGATGGCGCTCTTGTTGTCGGCCAGGCCCTTGAGCGAGATGCGCAGCGAATGATTTTTGCTGCCGCCTTCGTTGTGCAGCACAAGCGCCGCGCCGTCTTGCTCGGTGACGAGCAGGTCGGTTGCCCCGTCGCCGTCGATGTCGGCGGCGAGCAGCGAGTGTGGGGCGGTGAGCTTGACGGCATCGAGCTTGAGCTGCGCGCTGACATCGGCGAAGCCGTCTGCGCCGATGTTGCGGAAGACGCGCAGCGCGGGGCCGTTTGCGGTTTCAACGAGAGCAGCGAGATCGATCCAGCCGTCGTTGTCGATGTCGAGCGCCGCGACGCCGTAGCCGCGCGTTGCATCGTTGAGCGGCAGGGGAATGCGCTCGAATCGCTTGCCATCGACGTTGCGCCAGAGCGTGACGCCGGGCGCCCCTGCGTGCGTAAGGGCAACGTCCATCCAGCCGTCTTTGTTGAAGTCGAACACAGCGACGCCGGTGGCGGGCGGCAGAGCGGCATCGGTGTAGAGCGGAGAGGCGTGGAATGCGCCCTCGCGCGGATTGGCGTAGAAGGTGGGCGCACCCGGACCGGTGACGAGCAGGTCGACGGCGCGGTCGTTGTTCAGGTCCGAGAGGGTGGCTTGCATCGTGCTGCCGCTGCCCGCGAGGCCAGTCTCTTTGGTCCACTCGGTGAAGGTCTTGTTGCCGTTGTTTCGCCAGAGGACGTTCGGGCCGACCCCGTTCACTGCTTCGCCGGTGACGAAGAGGTCGAGGTCGCCGTCGTGATCGAAGTCGACAAAGATGACACCGGTGGGATGATTTGCCGGTGTGATTCCTGACTCTTTGGTGACATCGGCGAACTTGCCGTTGCCGAGGTTGCGGAAGAGCAGCAGGCGGTCGCTCATGGCAAGCGCGAGGTCGGGCAGGCCATCGTTGTCGAAGTCACCGGCTGCGCAGGCTACGCCGTCTCCGCTGACGGCGAGGCCGGTCTCGGAGGGCGTGAGCAGGTTGAAGCTGCCTGTGCCGTTGTTGCGAAAGACGCGCACTGCATTCTGACCGTGGCCCATGAGGACGAGACTGGGGTGTCCGGAGTTGTCGAGATCGATGAGGCACGCGCCTGCGTGCTGGCTCGCGCTTGCCTTCTCATCGGCAGGCGCGCTCCACGCTTGCGTGAACGCGACCGGAATCATTGGCGGAGCTTTGAGCGCGCCGCCGGGTGCGTCCTCCGTAGTGCCCAGGCTGCCTTCTTCGCCGTAGTTGTGCGAGAAGGGTGTAGCGAGTTTGGCTGTGGTGATGTCTTTGAATCGATCAAATGCGGCGCGGGCTTCTGTGGTCTTGCCCTGGCGCTGCAACGCGCGCGCCATGCCGAACTCCGCCGAAGCGTGCAGCGGATTGAGCTTGAGCGCCTCCTGATATTCGGCGACGGAGACGGGCAGGTCGTGCAGTTCAAACTGGAAGGAGCCGAGGAAGTAGTGGGCGTCGGCGTTTGCGGGCGCAAGCGCGACGACGCGCTGGAATGCCTTGATGCCATCCTGAAGCTGGTTCTGACTGCGGTAGAGCAGGCCGAGCACGTACCAGGTGTGCGGATCGTCGGGCGCCTGCTGGGCAGAGTGTTCAAGTGCGGTCTTCGCTTCGGGCAGCTTTTGCAGATAGAGCAGCGCGATGCCTTTGTTGGTCTCGGCGAGTGCAAGCGTTGGGTCCGCTTTGTAGGCGGCATCGAACTTTTCTTCGGCCTTCTGGAGGAGCTGCTGGCCCATCAGCGACGTGCCGACGTTGTTGAGCGTGGCGGCCTGCTGGCGCGCAGTGGTGTCTGCTGCGAAGCTCCACGGTGTTGCGCCGATGAAGAGCGTCGCGCACAGAAGCGTTGTCTTGATTGCGCCGCGCAATGGCGTAGATGCAACGGTGGTACGCGATACGTTTCGAAGAGACGACCCAATGCTCATTGCATTTCCTCTTTCAACTTTGCCGCGCTGACAAAAGTGCCGCGCGCAGTTCCTGGCTGACGTATGTCACTTCATTTTCCGTCATTTGATTAAAGAACGGTAATGCGAGGGTGCGGCAGGCCGCCGCCTCGGTTACGGGAAGGTTCGCGTCTTTCCATGCGGAATAGCAGGGCTGCATGTGGATGGGAGCAAAGTAGCGTCCGCAGCCGATGCCTGCTGCTGTGAGCCGCATCAGGATGCGGTCGCGGGCATCGGGCGCAAACGAGGCGTCGAGACGCACGACGTAGACAAACCAACTGATGCGGCTGCGCGGAGCTTCGAGCGCAGGCAGGATGAGGCCGTCGATGCTGCTGAGATGCTTCGTGTAGAGCCGTGACACCTGCTCGCGTCGCGCGAGGATCTCGTCGATGCGGTTGAGTTGTGCAAGGCCAAGGGCGCAGTTGATCTCGGAGAGGCGGTAGTTGTAGCCGAGTTCGGCGTGCTGGAGCCACTCGGAGCCATCGTGGCGGCCTTGATTGCGCATGGCGCGGATGCGCGTGGCCAGCCCCGGCTTCGATGTGACCACCATACCGCCTTCGCCTGTGGTGATCTGTTTGTTGGGATAAAAGGCGAAGACGGCGATGTCACCGAAGGAGCCTGTTCGGCGGTTGTCATGCTCCGCGCCGATGGCCTCGCAGGCGTCTTCGATGACCGCGAGATGATGGCGGCGGGCGATGTCGAGGATGCCGGTCATCTCGGCTGGGCGGCCAAAGGTATGGACGGCGATAATGGCGCGGGTTCGTGGCGTGATGGCTTGTTCGACTGTGGTGGGCGAGAGGTTCAGCGACTCGACATCGATGTCGGCGAAGACCGGCGTTGCACGCTCGTAACGAACAGCGTTGGCCACGGCGATGAAGCTGAATGATGGGACGATGACTTCGTCGCCTTCGCCGATGTCGAGCGCGCGGACGGCGAGATGCAGTCCCGCTGTGCCGGAGCTGACGGCGACCGCGTGCGGCGTCCCGGTGTACTCCGCGAAGGCGTGCTCGAATTGCTCCATCTGCGGCCCCAGACTGAGGCGCGGCGTGCGCAGGACGGCGGTGACAGCGGCGATCTCCGCTTCGGTGATGTCCGGCGACGAGAGAGGAATCTTCATGGCTGAGCGAGGTCAATGGAGATGGCGCGCTTGCGCAGCAGCTTGTCGAGAGGCGCGGTGGTGAGCACCTCGACGATGCGCTCGGCGGCGTGGCCGTCTCCGTAGGGATTGGTCATGCCGCGGAGCGATTCGTAGAACGCCGCACTCTGCGCAATGGCGACTTTTTCGAGAATGGAGTGGGTGCTCGCCTCGGCATCGAGCACGTTTGGTGCACGCTCACGGCCGAACTGGCGAAGGCCGACGTTGACCACGGGCAGAGCGAAGGACGCGGCCTCCATGATGCCGCTGCTGGAGTTGCCGAGGAGAACACTGGCGTGCCTGAGCAGGCTCCAGTAGGTGACAGCAGGAAGGTTGACGAAGACGTGCGCCGTGGGCCGGTGCTCGACGAAGGCGCGTGTGCGCTGCATTAGAGCATAGCTGCCCGCGTCGGCGTTGGGGTAGCAGAAGAGGATGGGGCTGTCGATCTGCGCGAGCGCGTCGAAGAGCGCATCGGCCTCTTCGGTGGTGTCGTCGAGTAGCGTGACGGGATGATAGGCAACGATGACGGGAGGCTGAGCAAGGTTGATGTCGAGTGTGCGTTCGAGTTCCTCGCGGGTGAGGAGCTTGCTGCGGCGCAGATGGTCGAGCGAGGGTGCGCCTGCTCGATGGACTCGCCACGACTCTTCACCCATCGAGATGACGCGATTGCGCGCAGCCTCGGTCGAGGTGAAGTGGATGTGCGCCATCTTGGTAAGGGCATTGCGCACGGCGTCGTCGATGGCGCCCTCGCTGATCTCGCCGCCTTCGATGTGCGCCACGGGGATGCGCAGTGTGAGCGCGACGGCGGCGGGCGCGAGCATCTCGTAGCGATCGGCGATGAGGAGCAGCAGGTCGGGGCGCATCTGCGAGAGCGTGTCGGTGAGCGAGAGTACCGCGAGGCCAAGGGTTTTGGCCATGCCCGTGTCGGTGTCGGAGCTGAGCAGGCACTCGATGCGCGCGGCAATGGGGAAGCCGTCGCGCTCGATCTCCCCGATCGTAGAGCCGAACTGCGGTGAGAGATGGGCGGCCATCGCGATGAGCTTCAGGTCGATGTCAGGGTGTGCGGCGAGATCCCTAAGCGGCCAGTAGAGATGGCTGTAGTCCGCGCGCGATGAGGTGACGACGGCGATGGTTCGCTTCATGCTCCCACCGTTGCGGCCTGGGTGAGCTGCGCCTGTATCAGCGAACTCGGCTGGTACTCGGGCACGAGCGACTGGACGGCTGCAAGCAGCAGATGCAGGTCGCGCTCGGCAATCGCCTGCTGGAGCCGCCGCATCGCCGCTTCAAGCCGGGTTTCATCAGGCACATGGCTGATCACGGTTCGCAATAAGCCAGGCTGCCCTTCCGCGCAGGTCTCTTGTGTGGAGACCAGCGACTCTTCCATCTTGTCTCCCGGGCGAAGTGAGGTGAAGACGATGGGGATCTCGGGAGAACCCGGCCTCTGCTCGTGTGCGATGAGGTGCTGTGCGAGGTCGAGGATGCGAACAAGCGCGCCGGGGTCCGGAACGAGCAGGCCATTCGGGCTGGTTGGCGAGATGGTTGAGAGCAGCGCGTCGACGGCTTCGGTCAAAGTCATGAAGTAGCGGCGGACATCGGGATGCGTTACCGTCACTGGGCCGCCACGCGCAATCTGGCGCAGAAACAGCGGGACGACGCTGCCGGAGGAGCCGAGCACATTGCCCAGGCGCACCGCGCTCGTTTGCATGGATCCTGCGCGTGGAGTCAGCATTGCCAGTTCGGCAATCCGCTTGGATGCGCCCATCACGCTGAACGGTTCGACGGCCTTGTCGGTGGAGAGCATCACCATTCGTTGGCAACCGCGTCTTCGAGCGGTGTCTGCCAGCGTCCACGTGCCGACTGCATTGTTAGCCATGGCGGCGAAGGGGTTGGTCTCCATCAACGGCACGTGCTTGAAGGCCGCAGCGTGGAAGACGATCTCGGGGCGGTGGCGGTCGAACACGTCCGCGATCGCCCCGGTATCGCAGACGTTTGCGAGAACGGCGATGGAGACTGTCCGCGAGCTTGTCGCATCGATGATCTCTGCGGTTTGGTGCAGCAGACCTTCGGCTGCGTCGAGCAGGATGATCTCCTGCGCGTCGGCCTGGACGAGTGCCTGCGTCAGCGCCGAGCCGATCCATCCGCCGGCGCCGGTGACGAGGAAGCGTCGGCCTGCGATTCCGGCACGGTGCTTTCGGCTGACGGCCTCCAGGCTGGGCGGAGTGCGGCGCTTGAGAAACGTGTCCCAACGCCGGTCGCCGTCGGACGGTGAATGAGCGGAGACGGCTGTCGTGTCTTGTGGTGAGAACGCGGTCATCGTATACGGTTATACAGGCTGCGGAAGACTCATTGCTGTTCCAAAAACGTAGTGCTGAAAAAGCTCGTTTGCGTTGACCGGAGAGAAGGTCCGGGCTAAAGAGGGTGATGAAAAAGTGTCTCGCCGGGAAGAAAGCGTACCTCAGCGGCTAAAGCCGCGTTGATTTTGCAGCGTTAGCGGCACGGCTGAAGCCGTGCCCTTAAGCAAAACTGACTTTTTCAGCACCCTCTAAAGTCCCTTGTATTTGCTGGCTCTTTCGTGCGGCTGAAGCTCCGCGCTCATCCCCAAAAGCAATCACAGAGACTTTTTCAGCACCCTCTTGTAGCCATTCCTGAGCGCGTGCTTCAGTCTCTATCGCTGCCGAAGACGGGAATCCCCTGCTGGACTTTGTAGGCAATCGCCGCAGCCCGCGCCGTGTAGTCCGACTTGGGATACTGTTGCTGCATCTGCGCTGCCAGATTGGCTACTCGCTTTGATGCATCATCGGCCTTCTTCTTGTCGTCCTGGACCATATACATCGTCACGGCTACGCCCTGGCGGTAGGTTGCGTTGTAGAGAGCCTCGGGCGCCTTTGGGCTGTCGGGATACTGGCGCGCGTACTTCTCATAGAGGCCGGACTCCATCTCAGGACACTTCGGCAGACCCTGCCAGTCGCCGCACAGTTTGTTGTCGAGCATCTCGTAGGCGGCGCGCGCGGCGTAGCTTGTGCCGGGATATGTCTTCATCACGCGCTTCATCGCGCCGTCGTAGATCTGCGGGCGCAGATACGCCTGCTGCTCCTTCGCGCTGGGCAGCGTGCTGATGTCGAGCTTGTCGAGTTGCCAGCGAATGTCGGCCGCGCGCCAGGCTGCCTCGGGTGCAAGCGGTGAGTTGGGGAAGTAGTCCGGCACGCGCTTGTAGAGCAGGTGCGCCGCCTCAGCCGCGCCCTTGGGTGCATGAGGCTTTTCGGCTTCGGCCTCCATGTTGGCCGCGGCTCCGAACAGGATCTCGTCACCGTTTGGGGTTTGGGGCGAGACGATGCCTTTGTCGTGTATCCATCCCGAGGAGGGAGTCGGCGTGCTGTCGTCACCAAACTCCGGCGTGTCGGAGGCGTCTTCCTGCTGCTCGTCGCCCGCATCGGTATTGGCGAAGACCTGTACCCACGGGCCGCTGCGCTGCACGACGACGACCTCGTGCCCCGGCGTCACCAGCGAGAGGCGCTGCGAATTCACGTCCGCCTGAACGTACACAACGGTCTCATGCAGCATCGTCGCTCTCGCGGCGCGGTCGTAGTTTGCGGCGGCCTTCTGAGCCTTTGTCTGGGCTACAGACTGGTTCATCGCCACGGTTGCGGTCAGCGCAGCCGCGCCAACCCACGCCACCAGACTTCGTCGAAGAAAAGTAACTTGCATAGACACCACTTTAGACGCTGACAGTCACATCGTGGAGAGCTAATTGCACCCGAGCCGCCTTGGCAGAGAGGCTTCAGGTTCCAACCCGGGCGGCTCCATCATCCTTAGATCATCGCTGTGATAGACTTCCGGGCCATGAGGTTACAGGTCGCTCTGTGTGTTCTGTTTGTGACTACCGTAGGGCTGAGCGGCTGTGCGTCCGGCGGTGCCAGTTGCGCTAACGTGCAATATAAAATGTCGATTAGTCCAACGAGCGCCACGGTCAACCACGCTGCGACGCCGCCGGGAGACCAGCAACAGTTCAGGGCAGGGGAGTCTGCTATCGCCCAACCTGGCTGCCCGGTCTCGGCGCTCGTTGCGCCCGTGCTCCCGGTCTGGACGTCGTCAGATCCGCTCAATGTAAAGATCACCAACTCTCAGGACTACTCCACCAACGGGATAGCTACATGCTCGGCTGCCACCTCTGCACCGGTAACGCTGACAGCGACCTATGGCACCGGAGCAAATGTGACTACAGCAACAGCGACGCTTACCTGCAACTAGACGTGGATTCACGTTGCTGATCAGCCGTTGCCGGTCACTATCGCTCGGTCCAGTTCTGTCTTCAGTCCAGGTTCAAGATTGCCGCCGCTGAGCACCACGGCGACCTTACTCGCCTTCGGAAGTTCGGCGGAGTGAAACAGCGCCGCTGCCAGTGAGACGGCTCCGCTTGGCTCCGGCGTCAGCGTGGTTGTGGCCAGCATCACGCGCATCGCGGCAAGGATCTCTTCTTCCTCCACCGCAGCGATGCCATCGACATAGCGCACGACGTGCTCGAAGTTCAGCGTGCCGAGGCTTTGCGTGCGCAGTCCGTCGCCGATGGTGCGCGTCGTTTTGTCTGCGGGCCATTCGACCAGCGTCTTTGTCTCGAAGCTCTCCTTGGCATCGGCGGCCAGCGCCGGCTCCGCGCCCCAGACCTTTACGTGCGGGGCTGCCTGCTTCACGGCCGCCGCGACGCCGCCCAGCAGGCCGCCGCCGCTGACCGGTGCAATCACGATATCGACTCCCGGGAGTTGTTCGATGATCTCCAGTCCGCACGTTCCCTGTCCGGCGATGATCGCCGGGTCGTCGTATGGAGGAACGATGGTGTAGCCGCACTTTGCCGCGAGCTCCTCGGCCTTCGCGCGACGTTCGGAAGACGCAGGCCCCACTTCGACGATCTCCGCACCAAGCTCTCGGGTGGCCGCTTTCTTGACCGCGGGAGCATTCTCCGGTACGACGATGACGGCCTTGGCGCCAAGCGCGCGCGCCGCGTAGGCCACGCCCTGTCCGTGGTTGCCGCTGGAATACGTAATGACCCCATGCCGCAGAGCGTCGTGCGTAAGCTGCGACATCATGTTGTACGCGCCACGCAGCTTGAAGCTGCCAATGGGTTGCTCGCTTTCGGCCTTGATGTAGAGGTCGAAAGCCGGCTCGGGCGCGCGGGCCATGCGCAGCCGCGCGCGCGAAACGCGATAGAGCGGCGTGCGCATCGCAGTCCCGGCAATCCGTCTCTGCGCGGCGCGAATTTCATCGAGCGTGACGAATTGACTCATCGATTTCCTCTCCGCTGCCAGCCCCGCTCACGTGACCCGTCGCGCGCAGCACCGAACTGCCAGCTGTATTCCACTTTACCTGCTGCATCTTCGCCGTCATCGACCAGTTGAGCCCCGGGCAGAACCTACTGCAACGTGATGCAATCAGCGGCTCCCATCATAGCCGCAATTCCTTCTCTGCTTAAAAGACGCGGCCCAGGCCGAAAAACCATTTGCGGTGGTCGCTGTCGCCGATGCTCAAGCCTCCGTACATTGGGCCGATGAGCGTCTTGATCACCAGTCCGGCGGCGAAGTCGTTCGGCAGCGAAGGCGTGCCGGTTGGTCCATTCCACGTCTTGCCCATCTCGTAAAATCCCGCTGCGTAGATGGCGTCGCCGATGACGGGACTCAGCGTGGTCAGTTGATGCAGGTAGCCTGCCTGCACGAGAAAGTAGTCGTCGCCCAGCAGCTCGCCGCGTTCGTAGGCGCTCAGGCGCAGCGGCCCGCCCAGCTCAAAACCGGCCAGCCCCAGATTCTGCGCCCTGAAGCTGGTGCCTCCATTCAGCGTGACCGCGACGATTCCGCGCTCCTTCACGGGCATGAAGTGCGCGAGGTAGGTGTTCATCTGCGCATAGCCGCCGCTCCGGTTGGGCCGCTGGGTGTAGTAGCTCAACGACGACTGCACAATCGAACCGCGTGTGGGCACCTGCACGTTGTCCTGGCCGAGATACTGAAGCCGCGTCGATGTGACCCAGGGCCTCAGGCTGAACTCCTTCTGCTCCGGCTCGCCGATGGCCCGCTTGTCCCCGTACCACTGATAGTCTTCGCCCACGCGCAGCTCAGTGCGGGTGTTGAACTGATAGCCCCCGTCCACACCGAATCCGTTGCGATGCTCCCGGTACTGCGAAAGCTGGTTGCTGCCGCTGAAGAAGTACGCCGTGGTGTAGGTCAGGTAGGCGCGACTCGCTACGAAGTAACCTTTTCTGAAGTGCAGAAAGTGTATCGGCTTGTAGAGTTCGCCGGTCAGTCCGGCGAGCGGTCCGACGGCGCCGTCCAGTCGCAGCTCCGAACCGGGGCCGGTGATGTCTGTGTACGTAGCGCGCGCGCCCACGCCCAGCAGAACATTGTTCGTGTTGTTCGAGGAAAGCGTTATGCCTACATTCAGAAACGGCGGCGCGTGGGCCTTGGTGCGCGGACGGACGAGCAGCCCTGTCTTGCCGTTCATCTCGATCATGTTGAAGCTGATGCCGTCGTAGGTCCCCGTGCCGAGCAGTACGTTGATCGTTGCGTCCACCTGATCGATGTCCAGAGGATGTCCGACAAATTTCGTGAACTCGTTCTCGACCTCGGCCTTCTGCGCCCCGCTCAATCCGTAGACATCGATGAACGCGGGAACCGGCACCGTGGTTCTGCGCCGCGCATTTCGCTGGGCCACGTAGGCGTTCCAGTCAGCATCGCTTAGCGCGTACTTTTCCAGTTCGGCGGCATGTTCCTGCGCAACCTTGTAGCCCAGCGGAATAATCTGCGTGCTTTTCGTGAAGTCGCCCGAGGTGAACTTGCTTACGTCGGCTTTGAGCAGGATGTCGGCGTTGGCCATGTTGGCCTTCTCATTGGCCGCCACCATGATGGAAAGATTTCTTCCGGCGACGCCGACCAGCGAGTTCAGGCTCTTACGGTCTACCGTGCCGGTGTCGAGATAGACCGCGATCACTACGTCTGCGCCCATCCTGCGCGCTACATCCACAGGCAGGTTGTCCACGGCCATGCCGTCGGAGTAGACATCGTTGCCGTGCGTGACCGGAGCGAAGACTCCGGGAATCGCCATCGTCGCACGCATTGCCTGTGCTACCGAGCCGTCGTGGAAGACGTGCGCCGTGCCCGAGACCATCTCCGTTGCCACGCAGCGGAAGGGAATCGGCAGGTCGTCAAAGTCTTTGAGATCGTAGTAGGGCAGCATCTGGCGGTCGAGCAGCAGGCCCACTGCCGCGCCCGAGTTTAACCCGCTCGGCAGGCCGAAGCCGTGCTTGAAACCGAACTCCAGGCGGTTGGGAAAGGCAACGCGATCTTCCTTGCGCCGGTAGCTCAAGGTCTCAAACGGGGCCTGCCCTCCCAGTACGGTAGACCAGTCGATGCTGCCGACAAACTGTGCGATGTCCTTTGGACTGTTGCCCGCGGCGTAGAGCCCGCCCACCAGTCCACCCATGCTGGTGCCCGCGACATCATCGACCGGAATGTGGTGGTCCTCCATCCATTCGAGCACGCCGATGTGCGCGAAGCCCAGCGCGCCGCCGCCTTCGAGCGCCAGCCCAATGCGCTGTCGTCCATGAACGGCGGGCTGTTGCGCGTCCGTCACGGGCGCAGTTGCAATGGAGCAGACCAGCAGCGCAATCGTCATCCAGATTGTGTTCGTGAGCGCGATACGGTGGCAAAGATGATTCATAACAGGGAGAGTCCGCCGTAAGGCAAAGTACGCCACGCTCATTTTAAGGCTGCCGCGTTCCGTTTCCCGCTTCTTCACGTTCGCGGAATCACGGCGATTACCCAAGCGTCAGCTCGCTCTTTCAAATCCGAGCCGCCGCAGCAGCGGCACCATCGTCAGGCCCTGCACCAGCACGGAGAAGATGACGACGATGTAGGTGATGGGCAGCAGAGGCCCTGACCATGGCGTAGCCGCAAGCGCAAGCACCAGTGCAATGGAGAGCGCGCCGCGCAGCCCGCCCCACGTCATCACGATGCCGGTCTTGTGCAGCCCGGCCGCGGGAGGTCTGCGGTAGAGCAGCGTCCACACGATCGCAGCGCGCGCCAGCAGGATTGCAGGAATGGCAAGCAGGCCCGCAACGATGACTCTTCCGGAGAGCGTCACGACGATCAGCGCAAACCCGAGCAGGCAGAACAGAACGACGTTGAGCATGTCGTCGAGCAGCCCCCAGAACTTGTCCAGATTTTCGCGTGTCATCTCGGGCATGGAGTGGGAGCGGCTGCTGCCGTTCACGACAAGCCCTGCCATCACCGCTTCCAGCGGCGCGGAGACGTGCAGCGCATCGGCCAGCGCATATCCACCCATGGCCAGCGCGAGCGTCAGGAAGACTTCAATCCGGTAGCTGTCGGTCATGCGCAGCAGGCGATACACCATCAGCCCCAGCACAAGGCCAAGCACAACGCCGCCGCCCGCCTCCAGCAGAAAGCGGCTGGTGAATGATCCCAGTGACGGCAAAGCGTGGGACTCCGGCGTTGCCAGCAGAGTGAGAAACAGCACCGCGCCCACGCCGTCGTTGAACAGAGACTCACCGCCGAGCAACGCCTGTATCTCGGCGGGGGCGCCCACGCGGCGCAGCATCTCCAGCACGGCAATCGGGTCGGTCGGCGAGATGAGCGCGCCGAAGATCATGCAGCTCATCGGGCTTGCAGGCAGGTGGACCGCGCGGAGAATCACCCACAGCAGCGCGGCGACGATGCCGGCCGAAGCGATCGTCCCCAGCGTCGAAAGCAGGAAGACCGCCGTTTTTTGTCGCTTCAACTCATCGAGATCGAGATGCAGCGCCCCGGCAAACAGCAGAAACGCCAGAAGGCAGTGCAGCACCAGGTTGTGGAAGTCGATCCGTTGAAACATCGCCACGGCGTACTCGTGCAGCGAGGGGACCATCTTGCCCGTGACCATCAGCACCAGGGCCGAGACCAGCGACAGCACCATCGTGCCGATGGTCGCGGGCAGGCGAAGAAAGCGATGGCTCACCAGGCCAAACGCAGCCGCCAGGCACACGACAATGCTGGTCAGTTCAAAGATGCTCATACGTTCAACGTACAACACAAATGTATGTGCTTCGAGCGAGTTGCAGGAAAATCCACTCGCCTGTGACTGCTGTCACCATTCTGTGACATCCGTCGTCTGAAGAAAGCGACACTCATTTGACCTCGTCGTGACAACTGACACGTGACGAACCCTTAGCGTTGCTTCAAGTGGCCGCCCATTGCAGGCCCAAATGTCACATGTACTAAGGAGAAGCAGGATGAGTCAGTTCGATATGTTGATCAGCAAATCAGCCAGCCGGCGCTCGTTTTTAAAGACCGGAATCGCCGCCGCCGGCGCAGCCACTATGGTCTCCAGCCTGTCCTTCGGGCAGGATAACGACCATGACGACGTCACCAAAGGCGACATCGCCATCCTCAGGTTTCTCAACGCGCTCGAACAGATTGAGGCCGACCTATGGATTCAATACTCCGAGCTGGGCGGAACGCAGGACAAGGAGGTCTCGGGTGTAGGCGGAGGCAACCCGCTCTACACCGCTGCACTCCAGATTCTCGACGGCGACATGCCCCAGTACATTCACGACAACACCGACGACGAGATCAGCCACGCCGCCTTCCTGAAGGCGTACCTCGAATCGAAGGGAGCCGATGCCGTCGATCTGACCTCCTTCACCAATATCCCCGGCAGCACCGCGGCCGGATCGACCGGAAAGATGCGGCTCACCAATCTGATGAAGCTCACCGTGGATACAAGCTTCTGGTCCCGCTATCGCAGCATCACCAATCCCGACTTCGACCCCGGCTCGCCATTCGCCCAGGCTGTTCCGAGCCTCAACGTCGGCCAGCACACAGCGATTCCGCGCAGTGACGCCGACACCGCCGGCAGCACACTCTCCAGCGACCCGGCCGACAATCCCAAAAGCCTCTCGACCCACCTGCAGGCCATCGCGTTTACCGCCGGCTTCCACTTTGCCTTCATCGAGCAGGGCGGAACGAGCCTCTACCCGACGCTCGCTCAAAAGGTGACGAACGCTGAAGTCTTGCGCGTGCTGCTCAGCATCGGGCCGAGCGAGACCATGCATTTTCAGACCTGGCAGGACAAGGCCGGGAACGCACTTCCGCTCACGGACGTGGACAACGGCCCCGGCGGCACCGGCGCAACCGTCACCTTTACCGACCTCACTCAGGCGCAGGGCGAGACCGATCCCGAGTCGCTCAAAGGCGACACCCTGCAATCCAACCTCATCATGCCCGAACCCACGCACTTCCTCAGCAAGAAGTTTCCTCCCGTCGCCATCATTCGACCAACGTCCGTACAGAACGCCGGAGCGATGGCCGCCTTCCAGGGCCTTGTCGATGACGGCCTCTTCATCGGCCAGCAGAACAAGGAGTTCTTTCGCCTGATGCGGCAACTGGCTGAAGAGGGCGACGCAGCGCAACGCAGACGCTAACCAGCTCCCGAAGCGCAAGCAAAGAGGCGCCCTATCACGAGGCGCCTCTTCAGCTTCAAAAGACCTGGTGTTCAGATCTCCAGAATCACCGGCATAATCAGCGGTCGGCGGCTGGTGTTCTTCTGGATGTACCGCTTCAGGTCGTTGCGAATCTTCTCTTTGATGACGCCGTAGTCTGCCTTCTCTTCCGCGGACGAAGCATCCAGTGTGCGCTGCACCACCTGCCTGGCTTCGGCGATCAGTCCATCCTCGGCGATGGCCATGCCGCGCACGACAATCTCCGGAGCGTTTTCCACGCGCCCCGTTCGCTTGTTGATGGCGATGACCGGCAGCACAATGCCGTCTTCGCTCAGGTGCCGGCGGTCCTTGATGACGAGGTCTTCGACGACATCGGTGGAGGTGCCGCCCGAGTCGATGCATACCCGCTCCACCGGCACCTTGCCCGTCTTCGCGGCGGAGTTTTTGTCCATCTCCAGCACGTCGCCGTCTTCCAGCAGGATCGTCTTTTCGACCACGCCCAGCCCGGCGGCCAGCTCCATGTGCCGCTTCAGGTGGCGATAGTCGCCGTGCACGGGGATAAAGAACTTCGGCCTGACGAGATTGATCATCAGGCGCAGTTCTTCCTGGCTGCCGTGCCCGCTGACGTGAATCAGTCCTGAGGCGCCGTCGTCGTAGATGACCTCGGCGTCGCGCCGCTCCAGGTGGTCGATCATCCGGTAGATGGACTTCTCGTTGCCGGGAATGACGCGCGAGCTGAGCAGCACCGTGTCGCCTGCCTCGATGTGCGCGTGCTTGTGGTTGTTCACGGCGGCGCGGCTCAGCGCGCTCATCGGCTCGCCTTGCGTGCCGCTGATCATGATCAGCAGCTTGTGGTCCGGCGTGTCTTTGATCTGGCCCGGGTTGATGATGAGTCCGGGCGGCGGATCCAGATACCCGAGGTCCTGCGCAATCTCGGTCGAGTTGTCGAGCGAGCGCCCGATCACCGCAACCTTGCGCCCGTGGTCATGGGCCAGTTCCATCGCCAGCCGGATGCGGTGAATCGACGACGAGAAGCAACTGAAAAAGAGCTTCTGCTTCGTCTGCGTGAAGATCTCGTCCAGGCGCGGACGCACAGCCTTTTCGCTCGGGGTATAGCCGCGCCGGTCCACGTTGGTCGAGTCCTGCAACAGCGCCAGCACACCCTGCTTGCCCAGTTCGGCGAAGGCGTGCAGGTCGAAAGGTTTGTTGTCGGGCGGCGAAAAGTCCACCTTGAAGTCGCCCGTATGCAGCACCACGCCCACCGGCGTGTGGATGGCCAGCGCCACGCAGTCCACCAGGGAGTGCGTCACGCGGATGGGCATCACGGAAAACGGCCCCAGGGTCACGCGCTCGCCGGGAGCGATCTCAATCAGGTCGGCATCGTCGAGCAGCCCATGCTCTTCGAGCTTGCCCTCGACATACGCCAGCGTAAACTCGGTGCCGTACACCGGCACGTTCAGCTCGGAGAGAATCCACGGCAGGCCGCCGATGTGGTCCTCGTGGCCGTGCGTCAGCAGGATGCCGCGCACCTTGTCGCGGTTTTCGGTCAGGTAGCTGATGTCGGGCACGACGATATCGACGCCCAACAACTCTTCTTCAGGAAACATCAGTCCAGCGTCGATGACGATGATGTCATCCTGCCAGCGCAGGACCATGCAGTTCATTCCGAACTCGCCCAGCCCGCCCAGCGGAATCAGCTTCAACTTATCTTGTGCCATGAACCTTTAATCTTAGCACCCGGGTTGGAATGTCCCTTTTGACGCAGGCTGTCAGCGCAGAATATCTTCGAGCGCCGAGGAGAGCTCGGTCTTGTCGTCGCGGTATTTGACGATGACTGGAGCGGCCACGCTCAGGCCCCACTCCTGCCCTTTGCCCTTGCTGACGGAGCGCGAGCCGGGTACAACGACCGCGCCTTCGGGGATGATGAGCGGCATCTCGGCGGTGGCTTTGTAGACCTCGCCGCGCACCAGATCGTACACCGGCGTGCCGCGCGTCAGCACGGTTCCCGCGGCCAGCACCGCGCGTTTGCGCACGACCGTGCCCTCGTAGACGCCGGTGTTTCCGCCGATGAGGCACTCGTCTTCGATGATGACCGGCGAAGCGTTCACCGGCTCCAGCACGCCGCCCACCTGTGCGGCCGCGCTCAGATGCACGCGCTTGCCGATCTGTGCGCAGCTTCCTACCAGCGCATGCGAGTCCACCATCGTGCCCTCGTTCACATACGCGCCGACGTTGATATACGCAGGAGGCATCACGACGACACCCTTCGAGACATACGACCCGGCCCGGACGCTCGAACCGCCCGGCACCACGCGCACGCCATCGGCCACCGTGAATCGTCGCGCCGGATAGGTGGCCTTATCGACAAACGAAAGGCTCTCGCCGCAGCCCATCTCGGTCATCTGCCCGAGCCGGAAGCCCAGCAGTATCCCACGTTTGACCCACGCATTCACGCGCCAGCCCAGCGGCAGGGAAGCGTCCGGCTCTGCCGAGCGCAGCGTCCCGGCCTCAAGCGCCGCGCGCAGCTCCAGAAACGCCGCCTCGGCATCCTTGTTTCCTACTGCCGCTGCACCCTGTTCAAACCAGTGCTCAATCCGCTTTTCCAGCGTATCCTTCACGATCACAAGCCGCCTTTATCGAATCAGTTTCAGAGAATCAGAACATCCGCAGGTCTTCGCCCGTAGGCGCAACTCCGGCCAGCATCCCCAGCTCGCCGACCATGCGTTCGAGCTTGCGCCGTGTGCTTTCTGTGACTGGAACCATCGGCAGGCGAAGAACATCTTCGCCGCGCCCCAGCATCGCCAGCACAGCTTTGACCGGGGCCGGACTCGGCTCCCAGAAGTGCGCCTGCATCAACCGGTAGAACTGCCGGTTGATGCGCCGCGCGCCAGCCCAGTCGTTTTCGAGCGCGGAGTGGACCATTCGGTTCATCTGCGCGGGGATGACGTTCGAGGCCACGGAGACCAGCCCCGCGCCGCCGAGCGACAGAATCGGTAGCGCCAATCCGTCATCGCCGGCGAAGACTTTGAAGCTGCGCGGCAGCGTCGTCAGCAGCTCGGTAATCTGCGCGATGTTGCCGCTCGACTCCTTGATGCCGATGATGTTTTTAATCTCCGCCAGGCGCAGAACGGTCGCAGGCTCCAGGTTCGCGCCCGTGCGCGAGGGAACGTTGTAGAGCAGGATCGGCAGCTCGACCGCCTCGGCAATGGCGCGGAAGTGCTGGTACTGGCCCTCCTGCCCGGGCTTGTTGTAGAAGGGGTTCGCCGTCAGGATGCCCGACAGCCCATGAATGCCGGTCAGCTTCCGTGCGCGTGCGACTGCTTCGTGCGTCGCGTTGTGCGTGCATCCGGCAAACACCGGCACGCGCCCGGCCGCGCTGCCGACGACGACATCGACCACGCGCAGCCACTCCTGCTCGGTCAGCGTCGCCGCCTCGCCCGTCGAGCCGCAAGGCACGAGGAAGTTCACGCCGCTCTCGATCTGCCAGTTCACCAGCGCGTGAAGCGCAGGCTCATCCACACCGCCGTCTCTCCGGAAAGGAGTAACCAGCGCCGTTCCACAACCCATCAATTCCATATTGCTGCTAGTTTACCGCGAGGGACGTGTGCAAACTTCGTTGAGCTGGTCCTTGCTGTAGAAAATTGCTTGATTCGGGCTGCATTTTATGCGATAGTCGTCTTCGCAAAGGAGGGCACCCGATGATGTTTAGACCAGACGATCACCTGTTCAGTCAGCAGAATGCATGGCTTCGGGCGCTCTCGTCTTCTTCACGCTAGCTTAGCTAGTCCCCCATCTATCTCTGTGGCGCGCTGACCTGTCTACAGGCCGGGCGCTTCGTCACGCCATCAAAACATGAGCAGCAACGACGCGCTGGTTCGCCCGGTTGCGAATCTACTCCTGTGGATATTCGTTGCGATGCTCGATAACTGCCAGCACTACGCTGGATGAGAAAGGACTGCCCATGGGCAGCGTTTACGTAAAGAACGGTACACCGATCGGCTCGGTCTCGCTCTGCACAACGTGCGCTCACGCGCACACCGTGGAAGGCTATCGCGAGTCCGAAGTCATCATTCTGTGTACCTATGCCTCGTATGACCGCGCCTTGTTCATTCCGTTCAAGGTCAAGTCATGTTCCAACCATGCGGACCGTGCCCGTCCGAGCTGGGAACAGATGGAGAAACTGGCTCTCGACGTCAAGCCGCACACCACGCTCAAGACGGTTGGTTTCCTTACAAAGGAAGTTCTCATCCCGGATGAGGACTAGCCAGATGAAAGGCCGGGACGTTCATCGCTCCCGGCCTTGCATCTACACCCACTCTCCCTTGCGCATCAGCGGCTCGGCCTTACCATTGGCGGCGATGCCGTCCACATCCATCGCGCCTGAGCCGATCATCCAGTCCACGTGGATCAGGCTGGAGTTGGCCCCGCGCGCTGCCAGTTCGTCGGCGCTCATCTTGTCGCCGCCGATCAGACACGTCGAGTACGCCTGGCCCAGCGCGATGTGGCTGGCAGCGTTCTCGTCGAACAGCGTGTTCCAGTAGAGCAGACCGCTCTGCGCAATCGGCGAACCATGCGGCACCAGCGCGACTTCGCCCAGGTGGCGTGCGCCTTCGTCGGCGCTGATGAGCCGGTTCAGCGCGTCTTCGCCCGCTGTCGCGGTGGCCTCGACGATCCGGCCGTTCTCAAACCGCACGGCGATATTTTCGATCAGCGTCCCCTGGTGCGAGAGCGGCTTCGACGCGCGCACGCGGCCATTCACGCGGTCTTTGTGCGGAGTCGTGAAGCACTCCTCGGTCGGAATGTTCGGCTGGCAATAGACACCATTGCCCGCGGTCGTTCCGCCGCCTGCCCACAGATGCTCGTCCGCGAGTCCAACGGTGAGGTCCGTTGCACCGTCCTGCGACTTGAAGTGCAGGGCAGAGAATCGCTTCGCATTCAGCAGCTCGACGCGTTTTTTGAGGCGCTCGCCATGCGCACGCCACTCGGCCACCGGATCGTCCACGGCGATGCGCGAGGAGACGAAGATCGCCTCCCACAGCTTTGCCATCGCAACATCCACCGGGTCGTCAGGAAAGACGAGCTTCGCCCACGCGGGCGTTGCGCACGCGACGATGGTCCAGTTGATCTCATGGCGCGTAATCAGCTCCATCGCCGGCTTGCTCGCCTTCGACATGGCAACGTTCGCGCGCGCAACTTTGGCGGGGTCCTGCTTCGAGAGCAGCGCCGGGTTCGCGCCTGCAATCGCCAGCCGCGCCGCACCGCTGCGGAAGCCGTTGGCGACTCCGTCCTGCAACCATACCGGTGCAAAGTCGAAGCTCGCATCCTGCGCGTATTCGTACCGCGCCAACACACTCGGGTCGTCGGAGTAGAGCGTCGTCACCAGCAGCGCACCCGCCTTGTAGGCGTGTTCGGTGATGCGCCGCGCCAAAGGCAGTGCCTCGATGGGGGCCGACATAATCAGCTCCTGCCCGGCACGCAGTCCCAGGCCGATCTTCACCGCGACCTCGGCCAGCCGGTCCAGCTTCTCTTCAAACGCCAGGTCAGAAAACTTCGTCGCCACTGCTTCCGTCACGCTCATCGCACGCCCCCTCGTCGGTTACATCTCCAGAAACACATCGCGGAAGTCGTAGCATCCTGTCCGCGTCGAAAGCCACTCAGCCGCACGCACCGCACCCTCGGCGTATCCACGCCGCGAAAAGGCTTCATGCGTCAGTACCAGCTTGTCGGCCTCACTGTGGGCTACCAGCGTGTGGATTCCCACCACGCCGCCTTCGCGCTTCGCCTCGATGGGAACAGTCTGCCCGCTTGCGGCCTGCACCGTGGCAGCCAGAGTGAGCGCCGTTCCTGAAGGCGAATCGAGCTTCGTCACATGATGCGTCTCTTCGATGGCGAACGTATAGCCGGCGTTCTTCAGAGCCGTGCCCATCTTCTCCGCCAGTTGCAGCATCACCTGAACACCGACCGAGAAGTTCGTCCCATAGAGCAGCGCGCCCTGATGGCGCTTCACCACTTCGCACGCCCGGTCGAGCCTGTCGTACCAGCCCGTCGTGCCTACCACCATCTTCGCGCCGGTGGCGAGACACGCCCTCATGTTGTGAACCACGGCATCAGGAGTCGTGAAGTCGATCACCACATCGAATCCCGCGATAAACGGCGGCGTCAGCGCGGACGCATTCGCGTTCTCCTTCGCGTCCAATACATGAACGCTGTGGCCGCGCTCGGCGGCAACCTCGGCCACCAGCTTGCCAGTCTTGCCCTGTCCCAGCACCAGAATCCGCATTGCGCCCTTCCTATGCCTTGCCGGCCACCTGCACGCGCGCCGTCACGTCAAACACATTTTCATCGGGGTCGACGAAGAACGCTTGATGCAGGCTGCGCACCGCCTCTTCCACATCTTCCTCGTCGATCATGAAGCTCATGTTGATCTCGCTTGCACCCTGCGAGATCATCCGCAGGTTCACGTGGCTCACCGCGCCGAAGACGCGTCCGGCGATGCCGTTGTGTCCGCGAATGTCTTCGCCCACCAGGCACACCAGCGCCTTGTTGCCTTCCATCTTCACGTCGGCGATTTTGCCCAGCTCTTCGCAGATCTCGGGCAACCGCTGATTCGAATCCACGCTCAGTGAGATGCTCACCTCGCTGGTCGAAACCATGTCGATCGCACACTTGTACTTGTCGAAGACATCGAAGACGGCTTTCAGATAGCCGTGCGACATCAGCATCCGGCTGGCCACGATGTCGATGATCGTCAGCCGTTTCTTCGCGGCGATGCTCTTGAACGGGCTCGCGCACTTCACCGGTGTCGCCGTAATCTTCGTGCCTTCGTTCTCCGCGTTGCGCGAGTTCAACACCCACACAGGGATGCTCTTCTGCACCGCAGGCAGAATCGTCGCCGGGTGCAGCACCTTCGCGCCGAAGTAGGCAAGCTCGGCTGCCTCTTCAAAGCTGATCGTCTTCACCCTCAGCGCATCGGGGCAGATGCGCGGATCGGTCGTCATGATGCCGTTTACGTCCGTCCAGATTTCGATCGCGCCTGCGTGCAGTCCGCCGCCCACCAGCGCAGCCGTGTAGTCGCTGCCGCCGCGTCCCAACGTCGTTGTAATGCCCTCGGCGTTCGAGCCGATGAATCCGCCCATCACCGGCGTCTTTCCGGCAACGACCAGCGGCAGTACCAGCTCACGCAGCTTCTCCTCGATGGCCGCCTCCTGCGGAGCAGCCTTGCCGTAGTGCGAATCCGTAATGATGCACGTGCGCGCGTCCACATGCACGCCGTTCAGGCCGCGCTGCTCGAAGGCCGCCGCGACCATCTGGCTCGAAAGCCGTTCGCCGAAGCTGACCACCAGATCATTGGTACGCGCGGTCAGCTCACCCACGGCGGCGATGCCGCGCAGCAGATCGTCCAGCGCGTCGAACTCGCGGTGAATCGCCGGATGCACCCGCTCGACGCGCTCGGCATCGAGCAGGTCGCTGGCTGTATCAATATGCCGATGACGCAACCGCGCGCTGATGGCCAGCGCGCCCGCCTTGTCATCGCGTCCCGCGGCAGCCGCCGCAGCCAGCAGATGATCCGTCACCTTCGCCATTGCCGAGACGACCACGATGGCATCGAGCCCGCGCTCGCGCCGTCCGCGCACGATCGCTGCCGTGCGCTCCATCGCAACAGCGTCCTCGACGGACGTGCCGCCAAACTTCATTACGACCAGATTCTCTCGCGCCACGCTCAAGCCAGCACCGCCTGACGCTCACTCTTCGCCGCAGGCGCAATGCCGAGCTTATCCAGCTTGCCGGTACGCGCCAGCACTTCGGCGTTCAACAGCGCCGCTCCGGCAGCGCCGCGAATCGTATTGTGAGAGAGCACCACAAACTTCCAGTCCAGCAGCGAGCACTCGCGCAGCCGCCCCACGGTCGAAGCCATCCCGCGCCCGCGCATCCGGTCCAGTCGCGGCTGTGGACGGTCTTCCGCTTCGTCAAATTCAACAGGCTGGTCCGGGGCCGTCGGCAGATGCTGCCCGGCCAGCGGCGTAAACTCACGCCACGCCGCCAGAATCTCCTCGCGCGAAGCCTTCTTCCTGAACTTTACGCTGACGCACTCGGTGTGCCCGTCCTCGACGGCGACGCGGTTGCAGTGCGCGCTCACCTTCGCGTTCAGCATCTTGATCGACCCGCCGTTCAACGAGCCGAGCAGTTTGCCCACCTCTTCCTGCATCTTCTCTTCTTCGTTCTTGATGAACGGAACGACGTTGCCGAGGATGTCCAGCGAAGCCACACCCGGATACCCCGCGCCGCTCACCGCCTGCATCGTCGTGACAAACAGGCCCTCGATGCCGAAACGTTCCTCAAGCGGCTTCAGCGCCAGTACCAGCCCAATGGCCGAGCAGTTCGGGTTGGTCACAATATACCCGCCGCTCTGTTTCCGCCACTGCTGCGTCTCCAGCAGAGCGAGGTGGTCGGCGTTCACCTCAGGCACCACCAGCGGCACATCGGCCACCATGCGAAAGGCGCTCGAGTTCGAGATCACCGCGCACCCGGCGGCGGCAAACTTCGGCTCCAGCTCGCGGGCAATGTCCGCGTCCAGAGCGGCAAAGATAATCTTCGGAAGCTCACCCTTCGCGCCCTCGGGCACGTTCGGCTCCACCGTCATGGCGGCAATGTGCCTGGGCAGCGGAGTGTCGAGCTTCCACTTGCACGCCTCGCCATACGTCTTGCCCGCGCTGCGATCGCTCGCCGCCAGCCACGCGATCTCAAACCACGGGTGATTGCTCAGTAATTGAATGAAACGCTGCCCGACCATGCCGGTAGCGCCAAGAATGCCAACTTTACGCCGTTCCATATCTCTTAAGGATACCCGACCCGCACAAAACCGTCACATGCGGGAACCGGGCGGCCTGACAGACATGGCTGCCTCATTCCGCCTGATCGAAGTCACGGGTGTAAGCCAGCTTGTGCCAGCATCGTCAGAAACTGGTGCTGGGTACACATATCGATGGAGCGGGCGACCAGCTTGCCCTCGCGGTCGAAGACAAAGCTCTGTGGGATTCCGGTAATGTGGAACTCCTGAGCGACCTTACCGCCCGCGTCAAGCAGGACTGGAGGATGATAGCCCCATTGACCGATGAGCTGGGAGACTTTGAACGGATCTTCATTTGTGATGGAGAGAACGACCAGGCCCTGCGACTCAAAGTGCGTGTAGATCGCGTCGAGGTCAGGCATCTCGACGCGGCACGGTGGACACCAGGTTGCCCAGAAGTTAACCAGAACGATCTTGCCCCGCAGCTCCGAGAGCGTGAACTTTTTTCCATGCAGGTCCTTAAGCGTAAAGTCAGCCTTCGCAATGTCCGCGTCATTGGCGGCAAGTATGTCGCTGGCTTTGTCGAAGAGAGGGTCCTTGAGCGTGACGGTGACGTGTTCGTACCGGACCAGCCTTGCAAGGTCCACGTACGGCATCGGCGGCGGCTGGTCGCTCTTCTTGGTGGCAATCGGATTCTCCGAGAGCGCCTGCGCCAGCGTCTCGGCGACAGTCTGGAGCGCCTCCTGCCCGGGGTCGCCCTCGGTAACAAGGTGCGACAGGGCATCGGCCAGTTTCAACTTCGGAAGCCCGGCGGGAAGCGTGCGGATGTCATTGGCAATCTCAATCGTGGCGGCAGGGCGCTGGGCCGTTGGAACGGAGCGTAGTTTGCCGAGTTGTTTCTCAATGGAGGACTCCGTCACCGCGGCTTGTGCGCACGCAGCGGCGAGAAGGGCGATGACGAGAAGAGTCGTGCCGCGAAGCCAGTGCATGTTCGCTTGCTCCTTATAGGTCCGCGCCATTCTAGCCGAAGTTGTTCTTAGGTAAAACGAAATTCATCGAGAGCCGCGACCTGCGCCGAAACTAGTCAGCCCGCCTGCTGCTCGCTGACCGGGGCTTCGGCTTGCTCCTGCGAGCCTGCCCCTCAAGATTGAGCGCCACCGCAGCACGAATCAGCGCCTTCAACGCCGCTTCATTAATCTTCTCGCCTTCGTGAATATCAATCGCGCGCCTGACATTCCCCTCAAGGCTGGAGTTGAACAAACCGGCAGGATCATCGAGCGAAGCGCCTTTGGCAAAGGTTAACTTGACGGCGCTCTTATACGTCTCGCCCGTGCAGATGATGCCGCCGCGCGACCACACAGGCACCCCCGGCGAAGTCGCCTTGGCCCATTTCCACTCTTCGACGATCTCCGGATCGGTCTTCACGATAATCGCGCGCACCTTCGCCAGCGTCTTCCCGCGCCAGTCCCCAAGCTCGCCGATCTTCGCATCAATCGACGCAGAGGCAGATTTCACTGCAACAGCCTTTTTCATATCCAGATCCTCTCTCGCACCTGATCTATCCATGCTTGCAGACCCTTCACGCCCGAGCGGCAGAGTACGACAGCTCGACAAAACCATTCCTGTAAGCGACGACGTTCTTCAAACTCCACCTCTCCTCCGCCATGCCGCCACTGAACAGCCGGAGTCCTTCACCCAACAGGACAGGCGCGATTACCAGCCTGATTTCGTCCACCATGCCGAGTTCCAAAAATCGCTGGCACAACATCGCCCCGCCCACGAGCCAGATGTTGCGATAGCGGGGCCCGAGTTGCACGTCCATCAATGTCTTGAGATCGCCCGCATAGAACTCGACGCTCTTTCTCGCCGAAGGCAACTCTCTGCCCGTTACCACCATGACCGGAGTATCGCCGTAGGGCCAGCCCAGTTCAAGTGCGTGTTCATAGGTGCGGGAACCGAGCACGTAACAGTCGATTGTTTTAACAAAGCTCGCCGCTTCTTCTTCGGAAATGGTCACCCCGGCTTCGTAGACGCTCCCAGTACTCTCCAGCCAGGAGACGCTGTTGTCCTTCCTGGCGATGAAGCCATCCAGACTGGAAACCATGTGCAAGGTGACACATCGTTCCTGTGCATTTCCTTCGTTGCGCGACATAGTCCTCCTCGCTTTGGCCGATGTGACCGGGGCCTGACGGGTGGCCCACACCTGACCGTACCACCTGTCCTCACGGATGAACTACTCGTCTCGTGTTTATGCCGGCGTACCGTATTTTGCTGGAACGAAGCCGGCAACGACGCGGCTCTCCGGCCGCAGCGCCCACGATGCCACCATAAGACCGGCAATGGCGAGCGGAGCGATGACGTGAAATCCATAAGCCCCGTAACCGCCAATCGAAGCGTTGGACGCGGCTGCACCCGTCAGGTCGAAGAAGATACCGGCATACGCCCATTCTTTGAGCCGCGGAAAACGCGGCACGAGGATGGCGATCGCTCCAAGCACCTTCCAGACACCCAGTATGGTTACAAAGTACGCCGGATAGCCAAGGATGCGCACAAAGCCATCGACCGTGGCCTGCACATGCGCCACCTGCGCAGCGCCGCCGCTTCCGATAAAGAACGCCACGAGGACGGTCGTCGTCCAATACGCAATGCTCTTTCCCTTCATGCCGCATCCCCGCCGAGCACCTTCTCCAGCTTGTTGAAGAAGCTCTGCCAGCCGTACTTTGCTCCACCATACGCCTGCGGCATATCGGGACCGAAGCCGGACTGCTCCATGCGCAGATGCGTGCCGCCGTCCGTCGGCGTCAGCGTCCACAGCACCAGGAAATTCGCACCCATGGAACTCCACGTATAGGAGAGCTGCTTCAACGGATCGACGACGCGCACCTCGCAGTCGATCACGCCGTCCCAGCCCTGCACGGGCTGCGAGCGGAACTGAAACTTTCGCCCCACCGTCGGTTCGAAGTCATTCCTCATCAGCCACTCGGCCAACAGCGCATTTTCAGTGAGCGCGCGCCACAGCTTTGCAGGCGGGTGCGCGAATACTCGTTCGACGACAAGCGTTGCAGGATTGCTCTGAACTGAATTGCTCATGGTTTCATCCTTTCCAAAACTTCTTCAAGCCGGTCGAACCGGTCGTGCCAGAACGCGCCATACACCTTTAGCCAATCCGCCATCGAAGCCAGTGCCTCGGGCCGCGCGCGATAGTGCGTCTCGCGCCCCTCGCGGCGATGCCCGACCAGCTTCGCCCGCTTCAGCACGGACAGGTGCTTCGAGACAGCAGGCTGCGACACGCCAGCATACCGGGTCAGCGCGTGGACGGTCTGCTCGCCCTGCCGCGCCATCTCCTCGAAGAGGGACCGGCGCGTCGGGTCGGCGAGAGCGCGAAACACGTTGTCGGCATTGGCCTGCTTCATGCTTAAACCATAACCGTATGGTTATGGTTAGTCAAGTAAAAAATCTGAAGGGAGGATTTGGCGCCCATCCCCGTGCCGATGCTCTGTCGTTGCTATTTACGAATCCCGATACCGTCTATGCCGCATCTTGTGCCCACTGCCGCCCCAGACCAGGAGCGCCACCACCAGATGGATGATGAACCACAGGCTCAGTCCCTGATCCACATAAATCAGAAACAGCACCAGGATGCGAGGCAGAAAGACAGCGAACAGCAGCGGGATGATGCTGTGCAGATGAAAGGGAGCCAGCCCGCCCTGGAGCCACATCACAAACAGCGCAATGCGGGGCAGGAACAGCGCGAACACCAGAAACCACAGCGGCAGGCTGTGGGTTGCGAATGAGAGCGAGATGGTCATTTGTTTTTCGACCACCGCAAGCACAGCCGTTCCACAGGTCAAAAGTGCAGCGACCATCCGGGCCTCCTCACTTCATCGAATACGTAAAGTCCGCCTTGCTTGTCTTCTGCGGAGCGACCGTCACGGTCATGGTCTGCTCGCCCAGCTTTTCATGCACCGCTGCCAGAGTATACGTCCCCGGCGGCAGTCCTTTGATGGTAAATTTTCCGTCCGCATCCGACACCGCAAAGTACGGCGTCGCCGAAACGTTGATAAACGCATTCATCCACGGATGGTTGTTGCACCGGACCGGCATCATCGTCTCCGGCGCGCTGAACATCTTGCTGTCAGGGCCGCCGTTCGCCGCCTGCGAGACATCGAACGCGGGGTTGCCCGCCACGTCCGGCATGGTGTGGATGTTATGCATCGTCGCGTCGGAGTTTTTAAACTCGACCGGTTCGCCCGCCATTACCGCAATCACATGCGGAACATACTTGCAGCCAATCTGGTCCAGCACCACGGGCACCGTGTCGGTCGCGGGCTGCGTCATCGCCGCAGGAGGCCCGTTCTTCACGTAGAGATAGACATTGGCCAGCTTGCCGTCCTTCACCACATACTGTTCCGCGTAGTTGTCGCCGCCCGTCATGGCGCACACAGGGTCCTGGCTCATGTCAATCTTCAGCCGCTCGGGAGCCTTGCCGCTGAAGTGGATCGTGCCGCTGATCGTCCCAAGCGTTGCCGGGTCCAGAGGGACGACCGGAACCTGAGGCCGCGCCTTCGCTTCAGAAGCCGCGCCCTCATGCGTCGCCGTCTTCGACTTGCAACCCGCCAGCCCGCTCGCCAGAACCGCAACCGCCAACCAACCCCAAACCCGGCTTATCATGCCAACCTCATTCCTTCTACCGCAACTGTCAACTGATAATGGACAACTGATAACGAACTACTCCATTGCCGCAACAACAGCCTCGGCAAACTCCCGCGTACCGCTCGTGCCGCCCACGTCCTTCGTCAGCACCTTGCCTTCGCGGTAGACCTGCTCCAGCGCCGTCTGCACCCGCTCGGCTGTCGCGCCTTCGTTGATGTGGTGCAGCATCAGCACCGCGCTTTGCAGCAGCGCCGTGGGGTTCGCCATATTCTTTCCGGCAATGTCAGGAGCAGAGCCATGCACGGCCTCGAAGATCGCGCACTCCGTCCCCAGGTTCGCGCCCGGCACCAGCCCCAGCCCGCCCACAAACGCGCTGCACAGGTCGCTGATAATGTCGCCGTAAAGATTTTCAGTCAGCAGAATGTCGTACTGGTACGGGTTCATGACCAGTTGCATACAGGCGTTGTCCACGATGTGCTCTTTGTATTCGACCTCGGGAAACTTCTCGGCAACACTGCGGCAGCAGCGCAGGAAGAGCCCATCCGACAGCTTCATAATGTTCGCCTTGTGGATGGCGTGGACCTTCTTCCGCGCATGCTTCCGCGCATAGTCAAACGCAAACTGCGCAATCCGCGTCGAGCCCTTTTCCGTGATGATCTTGAGCGCCTGCACCACACCCGGCACGACCGTGTGTTCAAGGCCCGCGTACAGGTCTTCCATGTTCTCGCGCACAATGATGAGGTCAATGTCCGGATACTTCGACTTCAACCCGGGCAGGCTCTTCACCGGACGAAAGTTCGCAAACAGTTCGAACTTCTGCCGCAGTGTTACGTTGATCGACGTAAACCCGCCGCCCACCGGCGTCGTTACCGGCCCCTTCAGCGCCACGCGGTTCTCTTCAATCGACTCGTAGAGGGCCTTCGGAATATACTCGCCGGTCTTCTCGAATGCATCGGCGCCGGCATTGTGCATGTGCCACTCGAACTTCACCCCCGTCGCCGTGCCCGCTGCCTCGACGATCTTCACCACAGCACCCGAAACCTCAGGCCCAATCCCATCGCCGGGAATCAACGTAATCTTGTGTGTCTTCTTCGTTGTCATCGTCACCTTACTTCCGCCGCTTCGTATCTTTTCCGCTCAGCAACTCTTCCAGTTCCGCCTTGAACTCGCGCACGTCCTTGAAGTCGCGGTACACGCTCGCAAACCGGATATACGCCACGGTGTCGATATGCTTGAGCCGGTTCATAATCAGCTCGCCCACCTCGGTGGTCGTCCGCTCGCGCTCCGGCGAATCGACCACGAAGGCTTCGGTCTCGTCCACAATCTGTTCAAGCCGCACAGCCGGCACGGGCCGCTTCTCGCACGCATGGAGCAGCCCGCTCAGCACCTTCTGCCGGTCGAACTTCTCGCGTCGTCCGTCCTTCTTCACCACCATGTAGGGGATCTCGTCGATGCGTTCGTAGGTCGTGAATCGCTTGTTACAGCCTTCACACTCGCGCCGCCTGCGGATCGAGTCCGCCTCTTTGCTCTCGCGCGAATCGACCACTCGGTCCTGGGCAAAACCACAGTAGGGACATTTCATCGGGGCTGGTTCGATTTTAGCAGCGCGCGATTACCGGCACGCCTGATGATGATTGCATCCAGCAGCGCGCCCGCAGCAATCGCCACCCAATACGCCACGATGTTCCACACGGAAAAGTATCGCCCCAGCAACACCGCTCCAGCCAGGCTCGCACGAAAGGCGTCGAGCCATGCCAGGTGATAGAGCCGCGAAAACTCCACCAGCGTCGCAATCGCACCCGCAACCAGGGCCAGCGCCGCAGGACTTCGTCGTGGCCACGCCAGAACGAGCACCCAGTAGATCATCACCGCCCAGAGCGTCGAGCCGCCATACTTCATCACAAACCACGGCAACCCCAGCGGCGCAAACCGCACTGTCAATCCCGCGGCAACTGTCGCCAGTGCCAGGCACAGATAGACGGGTCTTCGATACCCCGCGTTCACTCGGCCGTGCCTGCATCCGCCGCGATGGTCGCGTCCTTTGCCGCTCCGCTTTCATCGGCAATCTTCTTCAGGCTCACGTGCTCAATCTGCGAATAGACCAGCCCCGTTGGGATGATGCAGAGGAACGTCACCAGCAGCAGCAGCGCGCCGCAGGCCGTGGCAGCTTCAATCGGCGCGCCGTAGAACTCATGCATCGCAGCCGCGGTGACGGCGATCTGCGTAAACCATCCAATGATCGGCAACTGCAACAGCGACCCGCCGATGCTGGCCGCCATCAACAGCATGGTGCGCGAGAACGTCAGCGACGCCAGTTCAGGCGTGTGCACAAAGGCGTGCGCCGTCTGCACATACGCCCAGCCAATCAAAAGCCACATCAGCAGCGAGATGGCCGCCGTCACGCCGAAGTCCTTCGCCGACTTCAGCGCGTTCAGCCCATCGCGGAACCCGAGTATCTTCGACGAGATGCTCTCGCCCGCAGATTTTGAAAGCAGCCCCACCGTGCCGCGCGCAAAGCCAGCGACCACACCTCCGGCCAGCCGCACCACGCCCGCGAAGACGGCAATCACCAGCGTCAGGGCCAGGCTCACCACACCCGCGCGCACGAAGACGTCGTGATGCGGCAGGGTCTTCGGCGTAAACGCAAGCGCGCTCGAAAACACCAGCGCCGCCGCGCCCAGGTCGAACATACGCTCAATCGTGTAGACGGCCACCTGCGTGCTCAGCGGCAGCTCCACACGTCGTGCCACCAGGTAGGGCCGCGTCAAATCCGCCAGCCTGCCAAACAGAGCCACCGCCGTAAACCCGATGAACTGCGGCCCCAGCAGCGTCACTGCCGGAACTTTCTTCGTCGGCGAAAGAAACACGGCCCACCGCACCGAGCGCAGCCAGTACGTCGCATAGATCAGCGCAATGCCTGCCCAGATGTGCCGCCAGCTCACGAACCGCAACTGCTGCCAGAACATCTTCCAGTCGAAGTGGACCTTGTCGCGGAAGACCGCAACCAGCACCGCCAGCGCCGCCACAACGACGGCCCAAAAGATCAGTTTCCGTTTGTTCATAGAAAATTCGGCCCAGCCGCACTGCGGGCCTCACCCAATCCTACTGCCCGCGGGCCGCCACGGCCATCCGCTTGCGCCGGTTGAACTCTCGAATCACGCGCGCCACATACGCCCGCGTCTCGTGGTACGGAGGCACGCCATGATATTTGTCCACCGCGCCCGGCCCGGCATTGTAAGCAGCCAGCGCCAGCGCAACGTTATCGTGATACCGCGTCAGCAACTCATCCAGATACGCTGTCCCGCCCGCGATGTTTTCATCAGGACGAAACGAATCCTTCACGCCCAGTGTGTTCGCAGTCGCAGGCATCAACTGCATCAGCCCGCGCGCGCCCGTGCGCGAGACCGCCCGCACCTGCCCGCCGCTCTCGGCACGCACTACGCTTGCCAGCAGGTCTTTATCAATATCGTGAGCAGCCCCGGCGTGCGCCAGCATCTCGCGCATCTCTGTCCTGGTGAGCGCAACGGAAGGAGGAGCGTTTTTCACCGCGACCGGCGTGCTTGCGGCTACAGGCCGCGGCGGGTCCGGCATCGTCTCCACGCGAACCACATCTCCGGCCGCAACTTCAAGATAATTCGCGTCATTCTGCGCGCTGTTCAGATACAGCCGAACCCGGCCCCCAACCGCTTCGCGCCGCACGCAATCCACGGCAAACCCGTTCTTCAGCGTCACATGCTCCATGGCTCCAGCCAGCGGACATACCATGATCGCCAGCACGCCCAGCCACGCCGCATTCGCACGCATCACCACTCTAAAAGCCTACCATCCGAGCGCGGGAATCCCTCTCCCACCATCGCGTCATGCGGCGAAATGCCTAGCACCGATGACACCGATTAAAAGCGACCGCGGATTGACGCGGATGAACACGGATTCTCTGCTTTTATCCGCGCAATCCGTGAAAATCCGTGGTCGAATCGGTGTTATCGGTGCAGATCGCTTAAGTCTTTACTCACCGGCCATCGCCGCCAGAGCCGCCTCAATCGTCTCCGCAACTCCATCTTCGTCATGGCGTTTCGCCACCGCCCAACCGCGCTCGTGCGCCAGCCGGAGCAGGTCCCCGGGAGCATTCCCCATCAACACAGCCCTGCCCGCAATCTCCAGCATCGAGAGGTCATTCCAGTTGTCGCCAATCGCTACAATCTCTTCGCGGCGAACTCCACGGCTCGCCGCCAGCCGCAGCAGCGCCGCGCCCTTGCTGCATCCTGCGGGCAGAATATCCACGATGCTCAGGTTGCGCTCCGGATACTCCGTCCTGTGCAGCGCCACTTCAAGTGACGTTTCGCCATCAAACTGCGCCGTGTGCGTGATGCTCGGCGCGGAGATCGCAGGATGCTCCAGCAGCCGCGCCTCGGCCCTGCGCATCCGCTCCACTGTGCCGCACACCATCATCTGAATCGGCGCTTCACCGTCAAGCGCCCGCTCGATTGGATCGACGTGAGCAATATACGGCTCATTGGCTGCCATCCACCGGCCAATGCTCGCGTTCAGCTCCTCCAGCCGCTCCACCACCAGCGCGCCGCGCGAGTCTTCGCCATCGGGGCCAACTTTGTCGAAGGTCATCACCAGCGCATCGCGGAACTCATCCACATGCCCGCAGAGCCACCGTGCTGTTTCGACCGGCAGCATGGTCCGCTCCAGCAGCCGCGAACCAATCGTCCGCGTCACCGTGCCATTCGAGCTGATCAGCGCATCATCCTCGCCCAACCCAAGCCCGCGCAGCACCTTCATCGCATAACAGTGCCGCCGCCCCGTCGCCACCACCACCGAAACGCCCGCATGCTCCGCAGCCTTCATCGCGGCAAGGTTCCGCTCACTCACCCGCCCGTCCACCGCCAGCGTTCCATCAATATCGACCGCAATCAGCCGCACCGCGCCAAACTCATCCATCCCTTCATTCTCTCAACCCAACCGAATCCCGTCACTCCCAACGAACATCGCTAATGCCCGAAGACCTGCTTCAACAGCGCAGTAGACCGCGCAGCCGGATTCGTTCGGATTTCCTTTTCCTGCTGCCCAAGCATGTAAAACAAGCCGTCAAGCGCCTTATTCACCACGTAGGTATTGATGTCCATACTGGAGCTATTCATAAATGGCATCTTCGGCACCTGACCCACCAGCGCCTCGTACTGCTGCGTGACACCATTGGTCTTCATGGCAGCTTCGACATGCGGACGGAAGGCAGCCGCAAGTTGCGCAGAGGTCTTCGACTTGAAGTAGTCCGTGATCGACGTATTGCCGCCATTCAGCAGCTTCCGGGCATCGTCAATCGTCATCGCCTTCACGGCATTGCCGAAGATCGTCGCCGCCTCAGGAGCCGCACTCTCCGCAGCGTGATTCATGCTGGCGACAAAATCGTCAATCTTCGGCCCTTGCCCAGCCGCGCGGAGAACCTTCTCCACAGGCCGCAGATTCTGCGGAAGCAGAATCTTGATCTCTTCATTGTCGAGATAGCCGCCTGGCCTGGCCACCAGCTTGACCGCCCTCTGGGTGCCCACCGAAAGCGCGTCCTTCAAGCCGGAAGCAATCTTCGTATCGTCCAGCCCGGAGGCGTTGTTCGGCTTGTTCCCCAATCCCGGGATCTGTGGGATCTGAGGGAACTGTGCATTCAAACTCAAGCTGCCCAGGAAAAAGACAACGAAAGCTGCGATACGAGACATACGATGCGTCATGGCTGCAACTCCTTTGTAAGGAGTCGGAGTATATACCTCACGCTCAACATCAGGCACATACGATCGAGCCGCCGCTGCCCGGCATAATCCGCAAATGCAGGTCCACCCGGCGCGCAACATTAAAAATTTAGAATGAACCCTCCACCCTCCGCGGAGATACACCTCAGACCAGACCCATGCTCATCCGCAACCAAATCCGCCCGATGCTCACACTTGCGCTGCCGCTCATCGCAGCCGAGCTTGGCTGGATGTCGATGACCATCGTGGACACCATCATGGTCGGCCACATGCACAACGCCGCGCTTAACATCGCCGCCGCTTCACTCGGCCAGATTCTCTACAACACCCTCGCCTTCGGCATCGCGGGCATCCTGCTCAGCCTCGACACCTACCTTGCGCAGTCGCACGGCGCAGGCCACTACGACGAAGCCAACCGCTGGCTCTACCACGGACTCGTCCTCGCCGCCGCGCTTGCAGCCATCCTCGCCATCCTCATTGCAGCCGCGCCGCTTGTGATGTTCCATCTTCCCATCGACCGCAGCATCCTCAGCGGTTCCGCGGTATTTCTGCACGCGCTCAACTGGGGCACGCCCACGCTCTTCCTTTACTTCACCCTGCGCCGCTATCTGCAGGCCTTCAACCACGCGCGCCCCATCGCCGTCGCGCTCATCACGGCCAACCTGCTCAACTTCCTCGGCGACTGGCTCCTCATCTTCGGCAACAACATCGGCCCCATCCACATCCCCGCGCTCGGCATCTACGGGGCGGGCCTCGCCACTTCCATCGCACGCCTTTACCTCGCGCTCTTCCTCGTCATCACCATCTGCCGTGTCGAGCGCAAGCACAACTATGGCCTCCGCTCGATGCTGCGGCACATCGAAAGCTCGCGCCTGCGCAGCCTCACCCTGCTCGGCGCGCCGGCCGGCGGACAGATCTTCGTCGAGATCGCCATCTTCGGCACCGTCACCTTTCTCATCGGAACCATGGGCCCACTCCCGCTCTCCGGCCATGAGATCGCGTTGAACTGCGCCAGCTTCACCTTCATGGTTCCGTTCGCCATCTCAGCCGCCGCCGCCGTGCGCGTCGGGCAGGGAATCGGCCGTAAGGCTCCGTCCGAAGCCGCCGCCGCAGGCTGGGCAGCCATGCTCCTGGGCGCGGCCTGCATGTCCACCTTCGCGGTCATACTCTTCTTCTTCGCGCACGACATCGCGCGCGCCTTCACGCCAAATCACGCTGTCATCGACGCTACGGTGCCGCTGCTCTACGTCGCTGCATTCTTCCAGTTCTTCGACGGCGTGCAGATCACCGCCACCGGCGCGCTGCGCGGCGCAGGCAACACCCACGCCGGGCTCATCTCGCACTTCATCGGCTACTGGATCATCGGCCTGCCCATCGGCTGTCTGCTCGCCTTCCGCCTGCATTACGGAGCAGTCGGTCTATGGTGCGGCCTCTCCGCCGGACTCATCATCGCCAGCACCGCTCTCACGACGATCTGGCGACGAACGACGAGGAAGCTTGTACTGGTCCCTACTCCCTGATCCCTGTTGCTGCCTTTAAGTCACCGGCATCTGCTCGCGTGCTCTCGACTCCGACCGTGTCGTCAGCGTCACCGCCGCCGCCAGGATCAACCCGCCGCCCATCCACGCATTCGGGCCCAAGTGTTCGCCCAGCACCAGCACGCCGAGCAGACTCCCAATCAGCGGCTCCATATTCAGCAGCACGCCAGCTTCGGAGGCAGGCACCTGCGTCATCCCCCAGTTCCACAGCAGTGTCGTCGTCGAGGTACACAGCAGCCCGCTTGCCGCCAGCGCCAGCCACGCCTCCGTCGAAATCCCATGCACCGGCGGCATCCCATAGCGCACCGGCACCCACACCGCCAGCATCACCGTCCCCAGCAAAATGCCATACGCCGTCACCACGACAGCCGAGTGCCGCTCCATCAACTGTTTGTTCAGCAAGACCCAGAACATCCCCACCACCAGCGACGCGACCACCAGCAGGTCGCCAGCGCGCGAAGCTCCGCCTCCCGAATGTTTCAGCGCAATCAGCGCCGCGCCGCAGCTCGACACCGCCAGCGCCCCCCACCCCACCGCATCCAGCCGCTCATGCACCATTACCGCCGCGCCAGCCGCCAGAATCACCGGCATCATCCCCACCATCAGCGAGGCGTGGCTCACCGTCGTCAACGAAAGCCCGTAGAACTGAAGCAGAAATTGCAGCGGAATTCCCAGAAACGCCGTCAGCGTTAACAAGCCCCACTCACGCGCGTTCAGCTCCGGCCGATGCGTCACCATCAGCGGAGCCAATGCAAGCACCGCAAACAGAAACCGGTACAACACCATGTGCGGAACGCCCATCTCGCGCAGCGCAATCTTGCCGAAGAAAAATCCACATCCCCAAAGCGAACTGGCCACAAAACAAGCCGCAAACCCCGCTGCCCGCCCCTTCACCAAAGCCGCCATACCTCCACTCTCGCACAACACAGGGTGTAGGGTGTAGGGAATAGGGCGTAGGAGCAACAGGGGAACGAGGGGCGGAAGTAGAAGAAAACTCTCTCGCTTAACAGAGACACGAAAGAGCGGAAGCCGAAGCCTCCGCTCTCATGGCTACACCCTATTCCCTACACCCTACACCCTGCTTCTACCAAACTCGGCAGCTATTCACCGGAACCATCGGCGCGCCCTTCTTGCATCCAAACGCCGCCGCGAATCCCGGCTGATTCACAATCGCGCCATTGGCCCTGAAGTGGTCCGGCGAGTGCGGATCCGTCAGCACCTGCGTCCGCACCATCTCCGGCCGCGAGTTCTCGCACCAGTTCTGCGCGTATGCAATGTAGAAGCGTTGCTCGGGAGTGTAGCCGTCCTTCTTCGCGGTCAGGTCCACGCCCTCTTTCTTTGCGCGATCCATATATGCCATGAAGGCCAGCACCAGCCCGCCGTTGTCCGCGGTATTTTCACCCAGCGTCAGCTTGCCGTTGATCTTCACATCGTCAACCGCAGTGAACCCGCCATACTCATTCACCAGACAATCCGTGCGCTGCTCGAAGTTCTTCTTGTCGGCATCGGTCCACCAGTTGTCCAGATTGCCCTTACCGTCGAACTTCATTCCCTGATCGTCGAACCCATGCGTCAGCTCATGCCCAATCACCGCGCCGATGTGCCCGTAGTTCACCGCATCGTCCTGTGTCTTGTCGTAGAACGCAGGCTGCAAAATCCCCGCAGGAAAGTTGATATCGTTCATGCTCGGGTCGTAGTACGCATTCACCGTCGGCGGAGTCATGCCCCACTCGGTGCGGTCCACCGGCTTGCCGATCTTGTTCAACTGGCGATCATTCTCAAACGCATTCGCGCGCTGCGAATTCCCCAGCGCATCATCCGCCTTCACGTCCAGCTTCGAGTAGTCGCGCCATTTATCCGGATAGCCAATCTTGTTCGCCACCAGATGCAGCTTGTCCTTGGCCCGCACCTTCGTCGGCTCCGACATCCACTCCAGCGAATCGATGTCGCGGTCCATCGCATTCTCGATGTCATGCACCAT